>JABDQY010000059.1 GCA_013042025.1 Bacteroidia bacterium | reverse complement strand
TTGCTAACCCACAAGCTTGCGGTGGTAAGGCCAAAATTGTGTTAGACAACTACGTTAAGTTTTTGAAAAAAAACGAAGTATCATTCTATCCATACAAAACAACCTTAGATAAAGATAAAGAAACAATTTCAACGCTCATAAAACTTAAAAAGTTTAAAACAATAAGCATTCTAGGTGGTGATGGAACTATAAATATTGCCATTAATTCTTTACCCCATTTAGATTTCAACATACATATAATACCTGCAGGTAGCGGTAATGATATGGCGAAAATGATCTACAAAAACCTGAGTATGACTCAGATTTTCGAACTCATTTTAAACCCAAATAGAGACCATGTATTGGTTGATATATGGAAATGTAACCAGCGGAGATTTTCTAATGGTTTTGGAGCAGGATTCGATGGACTTGTTGCACATCGCATGTTCAAAAAAAGCTATTTGTTTCCAACTGTATTAAAATATTGGTTTGAAATACTACGTGTAATCGTTGGCTATCGAAGCAAAATGATTGAAGTTAATGGAGAGGAACATCCTCTCTTTATGGTTGCTGCCGCAAATGGTCGAGTTTATGGTGGAAGTTTTAATGTGGCTCCCGAAGCGTCAATCAATGATGGTCTGTTGGACATAGTGAAAATTAAGAAAGTGCACATGTTTTGGCGATTTTTCTACCTTCCTAAGGTTCAAAAAGGAAAACACATCGGATTGAAAGTTATTGACTATCACCAAGAGAATAAAATTACCCTTTCAAGTACTGAAAAATTTCATGCTCATATTGATGGTGAACCTATTTTGGAAAGTGTTTACCACCTCATCTTTGATGGCAAAATTCGTGCTTTAGCCTAAGCAGTTTTCTTACGCCATTTCCACCAAAAGAAGCAACATGTTGCGATTATTAATACTGCAATAAATTGTGAATGCGATAGCAAACCTCCAAACACAAAACCTCTCGCTTCATCTCCTCTAAACATCTCAACAATACTCCTACCAACTCCATACATCATTAGGTAAATGAGAAATAACTGACCCTCAAACTTCTGTTTTTTCTCAATGTAATAAACGGTAACAAGAATTATCAGATTTACTGCAATATCAAACAACTGCGTTGGATATAATGGAGTATTTAATGGGTTAGCCAAACTATCCGGATGTGTAAACGTAACACCCAATGGTGAGTCACAAACCTTTCCATGACAGCAACCTGCTAAAAAGCAGCCTATCCTTCCTATTGAGTGAACAACGGGACCGGCAAAAGCCAAAATATCTAGGAATGGTCTAACCTTTATTTTCTCTTTTCTTAACCACCAAATAATTGTTGGAATTGCAAAAATGAGTGAACCGTAGAACACAAATCCACCTTGCATCGCCCTTTTTATTAAAGATGGATCATCTAGATATTTTTGAATATCTTCTAGGAAGTAAAAAAGTTTACCTCCTACAAAAGATGCGAGGATTACCCACATAAATAAACTAGAAAGCACATCTACATTGATTCCTAGTTTTCTCGACTTCTTAAGTGCTACGTAAAAGGCCGCCAATATGCCAAGGGCAATCATGAGTCCATAACTATAAACAGTAATTTGTGCAGGTAAAAATCCTTGTAAGAATTCTGGTATTGGAATGCTAACTATCTTTGGAAACATAAATTTATAAAGTCAAAAATAGTTATTCTGTAACGTTCGTATCAACAGAATCTTTTAAATAATCCTCGTTATACTCTCTCCCCTTCCACACACTCTTTATCGGAAGTATATAAAAAAATGCAGTAATGACAGTATTTAACAAGACATACAGCTCATAAATTAACATTTGCCAGAAGCTAAATGGACGAGTTTCGGATTTAATATTGAGACTATAAATAAAGATACTCTGAATGAGGAATTTTGCTCCCCAGAATAACATTGCTAGCTTATAATCTATAAAAAAAAGAGTAAACAATGCTGGAATAAATAAGCCATAGAGAATAATCATTGATTTCCAATTCAAAGGAAGTTCTTTGGCTCCAATTAGCCAGCGTTTTCTTTGATGTAACATTTCTTTTACACTTGGAATATACCAAGCTAAACCAAGGCAATCTTTGCTCAAGTTTGTTCTCCAATCCCAGCCTCTGCTTGTTACCTCTTTGAATAACTTATAGTCTTCCGTAATTGAAAAATCAATTTTTTCGTAACCGCCGGTTTCCCAATAAGCCTTTGCTCGTACAGCCATGTTATTCCCTACACTGGTACATCCAATTCCTGCATTTGCAAAAGCCTTAATGTATCCCATGAAATGCAACCAATCCATACCTTGAAGCGTAGCAAAGATTCCACCTCTATCGCACATGGTTGTGCCAGATACAATGCCTACATTGTCTTCAAATTCGTTCAACAAATCAAGAACCCAATTCTCAGGTACTTTAACATCTACATCGGTTATAAAATAAAACTCTCCAGAAGCGTGATGAGCTAATTGACCCAACACATTTGCTTTACCACGTCCCTTACCAATAGTTTTATCAATATGGTATAATGTAAACTCAGGTTTGTTACTGATAAATTTTTCTATTAAGAATTTTGTTCGATCTGTGCTGGCATCATTTCCTATTAATATCTCTATTTTATCTTTGGGATAATTGAGCTTATTAATTGACTCTAAACTCCGTTCAATAAGCTTTTCTTCATTCCTTGCTGCAAGCAGAATCGAAACTTTAGGATAATCCGTTGGTTCACTCAGCTTTTTAGGCATATACAAAATGATGCTAATCAATGAAAAAAGCTGGATTCCAAAAAAAGCGATTAGGACTGTAGCTATAAGGATATAAATTAGAATCAACATTATAGAAATAGACATTACAATTTCTCCATCTTGTATCCCTGTTCGTTCAAAAATGAAAGGTAATTAGGAAGAAGCATTTTTAAATTTTTTTCAGCTTTTTCCGAATCATGAAAAACAGCAATACTGCCATCTACGGTTCTATTTCTAATTCTTCTTTGTGCGGCATGTGTATCCAATCGCTTCAAATAATCTCTGCTCAATACATCCCACATGATAATCTCATAATCTGCAAGTTGCTTTATTGACTTTATATTAATACGTCCAAATGGAGGTCTAAACAATCGGTTCTCAGGAATGCGTTTATCACATAATTTGATTTCCTCTATGTACGCAGCATCTGTCATTCCCCAACCTTTAACATGATGTTGGGTGTGGTTTCCTATTGAGTGACCTCTCTCGGTAATTTCTTCAATCAATTCAGGATACCTCTCTGCATTGTCTCCAACAACAAAGAACGTTCCTTTAGCACCATACTTATCGAGCTGATTCATTACCCAAGGAGTAATTTGAGGATGGGGGCCATCATCAAAAGTTAGGTACACGGATTTATGTGTCGGTGGTTTTCTCCAAACCAGTTGCGGTAAAATCCGTTTGTTAATGTGATACCAAAAATTCAATTGCTTGCAAATCTACTCAATCCATAATTATGGTAGGTTAATCGAAGGTCGAAAATGAATTGACTTCTTCACACTAATTTTACGCTTTTAAAACTGCACCGGTATGCGAACACTATTTTTCTTCATCTCTATTGGTTTTCTATTTTCTAGTTTTGGTCAAACTGAAAAAACATGGTCACTGCAAAAGTGTGTTGAATATGCTCTTGATAATAATATTACAATTCTTCAAAATAAGGTTCAAGGGGAAATCAT
>JABDQY010000056.1 GCA_013042025.1 Bacteroidia bacterium | reverse complement strand
CTGCTACGGTTGATAAGTGGTATCAACGTTCTGCACCTGATTTTACTTTTTTCCCAAAAGTGCCTCAACTAATCAGCCAGTTTAGAAGATTGAAAAATTGCGAAAATGAATTGGACGATTATTTAGTGTCTATTTCACATTTTAAGGAAAAGTTAGGAACAGTGTTTCTTCAAATGAATGACAACTATGGACCCAACAATTTTGATGATTTTGCTCATTTCATTGAAAAATGGCCGAAAGATTTGCCGCTTACAGCAGAATTAAGGCACACCGATTGGTTCAACGATTCTAGTGTTGCTGATAGATTATATCATTTACTTGAAGAAAATGGAGTAGGAAATACGATTACGGACACTGCTGGAAGAAGAGATATAATTCATATGCGATTAACAAATCCAACCTGTTTTGTACGATTCACCGGAGCAAATCACACAAGCGATATTGATCGTTTGGATGAATGGTTTGAGCGTTTAACGCAATGGAAAGAGTTGGGAATTCAACAGATTAATTTCTTTATCCATCAAACCATAGAAAAAGATTTACAGATGCTTTCAGCTCGAATGATTGAAAGAATAAACAAGGAGTGGGGATATTCTATGAAAGTACCAGGTAAGACTATTGGAAGCTTATTTTAATATCAATTCCACTGGGCAATGGTCACTGCCAAATGTGTCGTTGTCGATTATTGCATCTTTCACTTTTGGAAGTAATTTTTCTGAGACAAGGAAGTAATCTATTCGCCAACCCGCATTGTTTTTTCTAGCATTAAACCGCATACTCCAGAAGCTATATTTCACTGTATCTGGGTGAAGTTCTCTGAATGTGTCCTTAAGTCCAATGCTTAAAATTCCATCCAAACCATCAATTTCTGTTTGGGTATAACCGCTTGTTTTGTTGTAGTTGCTTTTGTCGTTTTTAAGATCTATCGCACTATGAGCTACGTTGAAATCACCAGTAACAATTATTGGTTTTTTGTTTTGCAAATTCTTCAAATAGTTCTTAAAAGCATTGTCCCAAGTACTTCTATATTCCAAACGCTTTAGTCCTGCACCACTATTGGGGACATACACATTTACAAGGAAGAAGTCTGCATACTCTGCACAAATAACTCTACCTTCATCATCGTGTTCTTCAATACCCATGTCAACAGTTACTGCAATGGGTTCATTATTAGATAAAATAGCAACGCCAGAGTACCCTTTTTTTGTAGCAGAATTAGAATATATTTTATACCCTTTTAATTCTTCAAGAGCTTCTTGTACTTGGTCGTCTTGGGCTTTAGTTTCTTGTAAACAATAAATGTCTGCTTTGGAATCATGAATAATATCAATTAAACCCTTTTTTACCGAAGCTCGAACTCCATTTACATTCCACGAAATAATATGCATGGGGCAAGGTTAGTGAATTGCAGTTATTTTTTCACTTTTACCAGCAAAAACAACACTGTCACCTTTTTCCTTGCCGAGCAAAACCTGCCCAATTGGAGATCCTAAAGAAACTGCAAAGATTACTTCTTTACCTACTTCAATTTTTCCAAGTGCTGTACACATATACAGTTTTTTCTTTGTTGTCTCGATATAGGCCCCAAGCTGAACAGAATAACAAGGTTTAGTTGCAGAGATTTGAATGAGGGTATTCATATCTTTAACATGTGCTGCAAGTTGAATGTTTAAACGTTCTAATTCTTCTTGGCCCATAGCCCGAGCGGTTTCAAATTTATTGCCAGCTGTGCTATTTTCTTCGCCAATAACGGATTCGTGCACTTTTTCAATGGCAGACGTTAATTCATCGATTTGACTTTGAAGTTTATCAATGCAAGCTTGATGTATGTCAGACTTTGAAATCATCTAGTCACAAATTTATAAAAGTTTTGTAATGTTAGTTACCCTCTAATTTCTATTTATCTAACTAATTTGCACCTCATGTTTGATTTTATAAAGAAATTATTCGGTCCGGGAGTGGATTTGAAGGAGAAATTAGCAGAAGGTGCTGTAATTGTGGATGTTAGAACTCCCCGAGAGTTTAGTGGTGGACATGTTAAAGGCTCTAAAAACATACCATTAGATAAGATAAGTACTAAGATGAAAACCATACAAAAATGGAATAAGCCTGTAATAACATGTTGTGCAAGCGGTATGCGAAGCGGAAGTGCAGCGTCTATTCTTAAAAACAATGGGGTAGAGGCTTTCAATGGTGGATCATGGATGAAAGTGAATAGATTATAAAGGTTAAAGTTGCCAAACTGACATTGATAATGGTTTGGCATTTTTTTTGAAATAAAGAAAGCAAATGGCAACGTTTAAAGATGTAATAGCGGGTGAAAAACCAGTGTTGATTGATTTTTCAGCTGAATGGTGTGGACCATGCAAAATGATGGTTCCAATTTTAGATCAGGTGAAAGATGAATTGGGTGACGATGTAAAAATCATAAAGATTGATGTTGATAAGAATCAACAGCTAGCTTCTGCTTATGACGTTAAAGGAGTTCCAACCTTGATGATTTTTAAAGATGGAAGTCTAAAATGGAGAGAAAGTGGAGTTCGACAAGCAACAGAATTGGTTGAGTTGATTAAGAGCAAGTCATAACCAGTCTAAATTCTCTTTCCAATTTTATTAAGGTAGATACTCTTTTTTGAAATTAGGTTTGCGTTTTTCTAAAAATGCATCGCGTCCTTCTTTTGCTTCATCCGTCATATAAGCTAAACGAGTTGCTTCTCCAGCAAAAACTTGTTGCCCAACCATACCGTCATCAGTAAGATTCATTGCGAATTTCAGCATTTTGATACTGGTAGGCGATTTTTCTAAGATTTCTTGAGCCCATTCAAAAGCAGTATCTTCTAATTCTTCATGAGGAACTACAGCATTAACCATTCCCATTTCAAATGCATCTTGAGCTGAATAGTTTCTCCCTAAAAAGAAGATTTCTCTAGCTTTCTTTTGTCCTACCATTTTTGCCAAATAAGCCGACCCGTATCCACCATCAAAACTAGTTACATCTGCATCTGTTTGTTTGAAAATAGCATGTTCTTTACTGGCTAAAGTCATGTCACATACAACATGCAAACTATGACCTCCGCCTACAGCCCATCCTGGAACAACTGCAATTACAACTTTTGGCATAAAACGAATTAATCGTTGAACATCCAATATATTTAGTCTATGGTAATTATCATCTCCAACATAGCCTTTATGTCCTCTAGCTTTTTGATCGCCTCCACTGCAAAAACTGTATACACCATCTTTCGAGCTTGGTCCTTCAGCACTAAGTAGAACAACTCCAATACTTAAATCTTCTTGAGCATCATGAAACGCATCTAGCAACTCAGATGTGGTTTTTGGGCGGAATGCATTCCGAACATCAGGTCTATTAAAGGCAATACGGGCTACGCCTTCGCATTTCTTATAGGTGATGTCTTCATACTCTTTAACGGTGGTCCAGTTTTGACTCATAAGGCAAATTTAAAACAATCGTTGTCAGATTAATCTTCTGTTAGAATATCTTCAACACTTATGCTGATGTTTTTGCAGATTTGATCCAATTCAAGGTCGTTATCATCTGTGCCAAAAGGGTCTTCAATTTCTTCCGCTAATAGCTCCATACTAACCAAAACATAAAAGACGAAAATACCGATAAGGATGGTTCCATAACCAAAGGATGAAACAAACGCTAGCGGTAAAGTAGTAACGTAAATGAAAATAAACTTCTTTAGAAATAGGTTGTACGAAAAAGGCATAGGAGTACTTTTTATTCTTTCGCATGCTCCTGTTATATTAGAGAATGTGTTCAGATTGGTGTCGAAAGCTAAAAATTCGTTGCCATCAATTTTTTTTTCAACTAACATTACTTGTAAACGAGCATACATTAGTTTGGAAATAAAACTAGGTTTATGAGCAGAAAGTTCAAATGCCTCTTTTTCACCTTCTTCAAGGTTAGTTTGTAGTTCTTCCTCTTCGTTTCGCAAATGCCATTTGAGGGCATAGACGTAGTTTACAATTTGTCGTTTAAAGAAATCGATGTCATCCTTGTCATTTGTGCTTGTTGAAACTTTGATAGCCAAGGTTCTTGTGTTATTTACCAACTCACCCCATTTTTTTCTGCCTTCCCACCAACGTTCATATGCTGTATTTGTTCGAAATACCAAGAGTAATGAAAGAACAAAACCAATGAGGGAATAAACAGCAATTGCATCTTTAAAAAGGTGCAAATCCTTTATATAGTTCAGTTCAACGTAAGTAAGTCCGAAGGTAAATAATGATAAAAGAATCATTTCCTTATACAGCACCCGTAAGGTGTCACTTTTAGGGATTCTAAAAATTTGAGTGAACCAAATCTTGGGGTTATATCTGATCATGTACTTTCAAAAGTATTAAAAACTTGAAGCCTTTGTAATCTGGCTTCTAAAATAATTTTGCTATGACCAACGTCTTTCCAATTCCTCAATTGAAAGATAAAGTTGGTTCAGTGACTCTACTTTATAGTATAAATTCTGCATTTCGCTATTCACGAAACTTGTATTGATAATTTCTTCTATATCAAATGGTTTAACGATGACTTTATCGGTATAAATTTGATTTGTTTCACCGTATGATGAAATTAGACCGGCACCATAAATTCCAGTCTTTTCGTTCATTTTAACCAAACCAAATTCTATAGTAAACCAGTAGTAACTTTTTAATTTAGTGATAATGTCTTCGTTGGCCTTGTGCTTTATACCCAGCAATCCAATTTTTTGCATGAAGTTGGCATAATCGGTGTTTGCTAACAATGGAAGATGTCCGAAAGAATCGTGAAACATATCAGGCTCTTCCAAATAATCCAATTCGCTTTTTTTTCGTAACCATGTAGAACTTGGAAATCGTTTAATAGCTAACAATTCAAAGAATTCAACTACAGGTATTAGACCAGGCACAACTTCAATTGACCAACCAGTTCTTGATAGTAGCGTTTTGTCTACCTCATTGAAGTTGGGCACTTTGGTGTTGTGAAGTGCGTTGAATAAATCTTCAAGTGCTGTGAGGTATGCTGGATGAGCTTTATTTTCGAGATTGTCAACTTGGCGATCATAAAGAATTTTCCAAACTTCATGATCATCTTCCGTATACTTTGAATATGATTGCTGCACTCCTGCAAATGTAATGTGCAATGTGTTGAAGCAATATCGATTTATAAAAATGATTTAGTAGCTTTTCTCTACTATTATTTTTACAGCTTCCGGAGTAACATTTTTACGTTCACCTAAAGCTACCCAACCTCTTTCTTTCAAAGTTTCACTTACTTTTTCTGCGGTTCCCGCATATTGTTCTGTGTAATCTGAGAGGCGGGTCGGAATGTCTAAGGATTGAAAGAATGCTTCTGTTTTTTCGATTGCTAGTTGTGCTCTTTCTAGGAGTGTACCTTCGGTGATTCTCCAAACACGTTCTCCGTATTGAGCTAGCTTTTCTTTTTTAGTTTCAATATTGTACTGATAATGACGAGGAGCAATAATTGCCAGCGTTCGAGCATGGTCAATACCGTACAATGCAGTTAGTTCATGTCCAATCGCATGTATCGCCCAATCATTAGGAACTCCTTTTTGGATTAATCCATTTAGGGCCATCGTGCAACACCACATAAAGTTGGCAGCAACGGTATAATCCTTAGGGTTTTCAATCACTCTTGGTCCGGTTTCAATTAAACTATTAAGAATGCTTTCTGCAAAGCGGTCTTGCAAATCTGCACCTATGGGATAGGTCATGTATTGCTCTAAAACATGGGTGAATGCGTCTGTAATTCCATTGGCTAGTTGTCTTTTTGGTATACTCGCAATAACAGTTGGGTCAAGTATAGAAAATTGAGGGAATAGCCCAGGTCCGCCCATACCTCTTTTGTCACCGGTGCTTCTTCTACTAATTACAGAACCACTATTCATTTCGGTTCCAGTTGCAGGAAGCGTTAGTACCGTTCCAAAAGGCATTCCTACTTCTGTTCGAATACCATTGGCTAGAATGTCCCATGGTTCCTCACCCTCATAAAGAGCGGCACTTGCTAGGAACTTAGTTCCATCAATAACAGATCCACCACCTACGGCAAGAAGGTATGTTATGTTTTCGTCTTTTATTACTTTAAGAGCTTCTAAAAGAATGTCGTATTCAGGATTTGCTGGGATTCCTCCAAACTCTAAATAGTTGTATCCATTTAGAGCATCTGTTACTTGATTATAGATTCCATTTTTCTTAATACTGCCTCCACCATAAAGCATGAGAACTTTAGCCTCTTTAGGGATTTGAGTATTAATCTTAGAGATCTCTCCCTTACCAAATATTATTTTAACTGGATTTTGAAGTTCGAAGTTGAGCATAATTGAATGGTTTTATAACGTACAAAGGTTTTAAAAAGATTTATAAATTCGCCAAATGTCTAAGTTTATTGCTAAAAGTATTGAGGATTACCATCAGCTTTATAAAGAAAGTATAGATGCTCCAGAAAAATTTTGGTCCGATTTTGCAGATCAAGAATTCACTTGGAAAGAGAAATGGAGTCAAGTATTGGATTTTGACTTGTCAAAACCTGAGGTAAATTGGTTTAAAGGAGCTAAGCTCAACATTACTGAAAATTGCATTGACAGACACTTGGATACCAAGGGCAATCAAACTGCAATACTATTTGAACCCAATAGCACTCAAGAAACAGCATTGCAC
>JABDQY010000040.1 GCA_013042025.1 Bacteroidia bacterium | reverse complement strand
GGGTTATCTAAATCGACCCAATAACCAATTTTTTCAGTGAGATCGTCCCATTTGTCCTTGAATTTTAAAACGTCTTTTCTGCAAGCAGCGTTGTATTCTTCAACACTTATTGATTTACCGATATCTTCTTTAGTTATTCCAAGAGACTTTTCTACTTGCAATTCAATGGGTAAACCATGAGTATCCCACCCTGCTTTTCGTGCAACTTTAAATCCTTGGAGCGTTTTGTATCTACAAAAAACATCTTTTATAGAACGACTAATTACGTGGTGAATACCAGGCATTCCATTCGCAGATGGAGGTCCTTCATAAAAAACAAATGACTTGCTTTGGTCTCTGTTATCAACACTTTTGGCAAAAACATTGTTTTCTTTCCAAAACTTTAAAACATCCTTTTCAGTGCTAGGTATGTCCAGTTGCTTGTATTGCTTATATTTATTGGCGTTTGCCATTGATGACATAGTTTGTTTAAATAAAGTGGGCAAAGGTAATAAAATAGAACGCTAATTTGTAGTGTAAAAAAGAGATGAGAGTTGTAATAAAAGCAAATGGGGGTTTAGGGAACCGAATGCGGGTATTGGCCTCATGTGTTGCTTTATCTAAACGACTTAGAAATGAGGTTGAAGTGATATGGATTAATCGACTCGAATTCAACTGTTCTTACCATCAATTATTTAAGCCCATTGAAGGTGTTAAAATTGTTGAGAAACGATATATTTCGAAGTTTAACCGATTGGGCTTACGAAGACGCAAAGCATATTATAAGAACTATGGCAGCGATTTTCAAATTCAAATCGGTGATTCTGAAATCCGAAGCATTAAGAAAATCAAAAGTGATTTTGTAAAGTTAATTCAAGATTTTGAAACAGTATACATTGATACCTGTGAGCAATTTTATGGGGATGAGAGTCACCTCGCTTATTTGATCCCTCAAGACTCCATAACCAAAAAAATAGAGCAAAGATTAAATAAATTGGGTTCGCATTTTGTAGGTGTTCATATCCGACGTGGAGACAATCAGATTTCAACTGAAACCAGCACTATTGAAGCATTTACACAAAGTATTGAGAAAGAAATAGCAAAGGCAAATTCGAAAGTATATGTGTGTACGGATAGCCTTAAAGAATTAAATCACCTCAAGAAAAAATTTGGTTCAAGCATTGTACATTTCCCTGTAGGTTTAAGAAGAAACAAACCTGCACATATTGAGTCTGCATTGGTAGATTTGTTGTTGCTATCTAAAGCATCAAAGATCTATGGAAGTTACTGGAGTAGTTTTAGTGAAATAGCTTCAGCTTATGGAGGTGTAGAGTTGGAAATGGTTGGTAAGGAGAATTAATGTCAGCTTTTTATACTGCTTTTTTATAAAAATTGTTAGTTTTAACTACTGCACAAATTTTAGCAAACCTTTTGGATTTAGGTATCCAACATTTTTAGCGACAACCTTTCCTTCACCATCCAGTATAACTTGAGTAGGGTATGCTTTAACCTTGTATTTTTTTGCTATTTCAGGACCATTACCTTTTTCAGCATCAATAGAAATGCTAATGTATTTTCCATTCATAAAATCTCCAACTTCTTTTGAAGTATAGGTCTTTGATTTCATTTTTTTACAATATCCGCACCAGCTGGTAGAGATATCTAAAAATACATACTTGTTGTTATCCTTAGCTTCTTCTAAAGATTCATCAAAAGAAGAAGATGTAAATGTTATACCCTGGTTATTGTTTGTGCTAGGTAGTATAAATGCTAAACAAGCTGCAATCCCGACTATTGCTATGATTATTATTTTTTTCATCGTGTTGTTACAAACGAAATGAGATAACTTCCTTACAGATTATTTTGCAACAGCCTCTATAATAGCGTCCTTTTGCACTTGAGATAAATGAAGATGGATTTTTTTTCGTTGCTCAATTAATTCAGCAATTTTTTTATCTAGCATTTCATTTTGTTTATGATAAGCTAAACATGCTTTGCACATTTTCGTATGAAGTCTAAATTTCAAGTTTTCCGTAAATGACAAACCATCGTAACTCTTCTTCACTGAAAGTTCCGATGCCTCTTTGCAAGACCCCATCATTTTATTCATTATCTTCATTTCTTATTCTTCAGTTTGCCAATTTTCATCTAAACAGACTTTTAGTTGCAGTTTTGCCCTATGAGCCATCTGCCAAAGATTAGACGGACTAATATTCAAATCCTGACAAATCTCTTTACCTTTTTTATGACTAATGTATTTTGAAACTATAACATTCTTCCAAGCAGAAGGAAGAGCATTAATGCATTTGTCCAATACATTTAGGAATGCTGAGTCATCTAATAAATGACTTTCTTGGTCACCCCACATCGATTCAGGATTGCGAGCCCACATTCCATTTTCGTCATAATTATCTTCTTCTAATCGATTTCCCTGAATTGTAGTTTGATTAATTGATTTTGTTGTGCTGCTTGCTCTATAGTAATCGATGATTTTGTTGTTAAGGATGGTCATCAACCACGTTTTAGGATTACTACCTGGTCTAAACTTTTCAAATGACTTAAATGCCGAAATCATTGTTTCTTGTACCAAGTCTTCAGCTGTTTCTTTACTCGACGTTTTGTAATAGGCCCAAGAATACATATCGTCACCATATTCGTCAACCCATTTCGTGATTTCTGTTTGAGCTTTATTAATTGAAGATGCAGACATTGATTACAATTATACTATTAAAAACCAATAAACTTTTAACGGATTTACGAACGTTTAAGTTTTGCATTATCATACGATAATAGCAAGCTTGGTAGTAAAACTAAATTTGATAATAGTGCAATAAATAGAGTAATAGCTGTAAACAAACCTAAGGCAATAGTTCCACCAAAATCAGAGAAGACAAATATGATAAATCCAAAAAACAAAATAACAGCTGTATAGATCATACTGGTACTGATTTCTTCTTGAACTGTTTTTACTGCCAAACTTATATCACCAGTTCGTTTTAATTCCATTTTATATTTGGTTAGGAAATGAATGGAAAAATCAACTGCAATACCAAAAGCTACACTGAAAACTAAAACAGTACTTGGTTTAAAGTTAACACCAAAATAGCCCATAATTCCAGCAGTAAATAGCAACGGTATGAGATTTGGTACAATGGATATAAGAATCATTCTTAATGATTTGAAAATACTCGCCATTAACAATGAAATAATCAAGAATGCAACAAGTAAGCTCATTAATAGATTGCTAATTAAGTAATCATTTCCTTTAAGGAAAATTACGCTTGTTCCTGTAATTGAAAGATCAGTTAACCTACTAGAGTCTTTTCTGGCATATGAAGTTTCTATGTAAGAATGGTATACCGTGTCTAATGTATTATTGACAGTATCAATTAAATCAACTCTCACAATAGAATCTGTAAAGATATCTTCCATGGTTCTATCATAATTGAAAATACTATCAGCAATTTGATTTACCCGTTCTTTTAGCTCCTTTATTCTAACGCTGCCAACATCAGCCATTTGCACACTGATTCTTGCTTTTCTGCTCTCTGCATCAACAAGACTATTCACCATGCTTTGATTTGTTTCTCCTCTTGGAACGGCACTGGTGATATTTCCCAAATCTAAAACACTTGGAGGACGATATCTTCTAGGATCTCCATCGTAGTACGCTTGGTTTAGAAATTTCATGGTTTGTGAAATAGAAACCGGTTTAGAGAATTCGTCAAACTCTTGAAGCTTTCTTTCTAATAGGTCAATATTCATTAAAGTCCGAACAGTAGAAACTCCTTGTGGTTTTTTAGTATCAACTACAATTTCAAAAGGCATTACCCCTTTGATTTCTGCTTCAAAAAATTTAAGGTCTTTGTATAATGTTTCACCTTTTGAGATATCATCTACCATATATCCCACATTTTTAAGTAAAGCCATTCCTAGAATGGACAGTGTAACTAGTGTAATGGTTACTCCATAAACCCATTTGCGATGACTCTGAACAATGACGGATATTTTATCTATAAGGACATTTAAAAACTTGTAGTCAAGGTGCTTCGTATGTTTAGTTTTTGGTGGAGGTAGAAAACTAAATAACACTGGAATGAGAATTAACGATATTAAAAATACCGCCATTATACTTAAGAAAGCAGTTAATCCAAATTCTTGAAGAACCGTACTTCCAGTTAGTGTAAACACACCAAATCCTACAGCCGTTGTTAGGTTAGTAAATAGAACCGCTCTGCCGACTTTAGATATTACTCTTTGTAGAGCTTTGATTTTATTTCGATGACGTCTAAATTCTTCATGATACTTGTTAAGGAGATAAATGCAGTTTGCTATTCCGATTACAACTATTAATGGCGGGAGCAAACCAATAAACATGGTTATCTTATATCCAAGTAAAACAAGGATGCCCATACACCAAATAACTCCTACTATTACTGTGAGCAATGAGAAAGTAAGTGTAGGAAAACTCCTAAAGAAAAAGAGCAATATAAGTGAAGTAAGCAACATAGAAACCAATGTAAATCGCACTAATTCTTGCTGAATCATTTGCGACATTTTGGTTCTAATAAATGGAAGCCCAGAGAAGTGCACATCTACATCATACTTTTTACATACAGTAGTAATTTCTTTTTGTAATCCGTTTACAAAGCTCAATCTTCCTTTTGTGTCTAGGATGGCTTTCTCTAATGTAATTGCCATTAGAGTGAAGTTGCTGCTATCTTTAAATAGCAATCCCTCATAAAATCTTAAATCACGGAGTTGAGTAAATAACTCATCTAATTCTTCCTGTGATTTTGGTTTTTCTGGGATTAATCGGACAGCTTCAAAAACAGAAGTTATAAAAGAGTCTTTTCCCACGTAGCTCATGGTTGAGGTCTTTTCTAAGTCCTTAATGTTGGCAATAGAAAGAACTTGCTTAATGTTTTCAGTTGAATCTAATTTTTCGGTTAAATCATACCATGCATTAAAGAAATCAAGTTCATGTAGCTTTGGATTATCAATACCAACTACCATTACGCTACCATCATCACCAAAAGTCTTTTTGAACTCTTCGTATGCTATGTAGTCCGGATCGTTGTCTGGAATAAACTTAGGATTGTCATAAGCCAATTGAACTTTGGAAGCTTGATAAGCTAAAAGACCTGTAGCGATAACCAAAAAGATGATTAGTGCACGTCTATTTCTCAGTATTGTATTGGCTATCTTTTCCCACATATTGTAAGAGGGGTGCAAATGTAGTTATTTACATAGCATAGACCAATAGTAAAGAGCTTTCATTTTGCGGTTAGAGAAGATCCGCTAAATTATTGATTCTCAATAAGAATTATTTGAGTTGATACGCTGTTATTCTTATTACGTAACTCTAAATAATACGAACCTGAAGGCACATTTGTAGTTATTTTGCCAGAAGCTGGATATATGGATTTTTGAATTTCGTTTCCTTGCTGATCAAGAATTCTATACGTTGAGATATTTGCTCGTTTTTCAATTAAGGCATAAAACTTACCGCTACTAGGGTTTGGGTAAACCATTTGCTTGAATTTCTTTTCAGATTTCTGAATTGCCACACTTCCGCTGCATGCATCTATTGCTTGTTGAACATCGTATTTAATATCATCTATTATAAGTGAAACTGAATCTCCAGGGCACGCTGTAGGACAGCCATCCTTATGCATAGCAACACTTCCCAAGTTTTCATCCCATGAAGTTGGATGAGGAAAAGAAATGTTAGCGTCTATCTCTTCTTTATGCAGCTTCCAAGCTAACAACTCATTTAAACTGCCTTTCATCATGGATGTAGGGGAGGTGAGATTGTAATTTCCTAACAAACAGATTCCCATTGTACCACTATTCTTTCCGCAAAAATGTGCACCTTGAATATTGTCCTCTTCTGCTACACCTTGTGGATCTCTTCCAGAAAAAATTGTTCCGTTAGGAGCGATTACAAAATTGTAACCAATGTCATCCCATCCATTACTCTGCGTGTGTAAAAGATAGATATTCCTTATGGTATTTACGTAATTTGTATCAGTATTGCTGCCAGCAGAATGATGAATTATACAGTGCTTAACTGTAACTTCATTCCTCCCAGAATCAGGTTCAGGTAGTCCAGATCTCCATTCAGATTGAGGAATTGTAATGGGTTTCTCACAATCCGCTTTTTTATTTCTTTCTTTATTCGATTTGATAGAAATTGGAGGAGCGTAAAACAGTTCAATCTCAACAGCAGTGCTAGTTGCAGTATTTAGCACTAATAAATTTGTGGATTTTTCTAGAATTTTAAAATTAATTGGAATATCAATGTTTGGATCATCGATGGATTTCCCGAAAGTCAATTGTTCATGTCCGGTTTCTGCAGTAATCCAACTATTACTGCTATCTATTCCTTGTACTTTTATTGCACTATATAACTGACCTAGATTCAGTCTATGTGTTTTATTGCCTTCTAATACTAACTGTACTTTTTTATAGTAATTTGGTGCAATACTTGGTTCTTCTACGAAGTAATCCGGTTGCAAAACAACACTCACCATGTTTGAAATTTGAAACGAGGTGTTACCATACCAGCAGGCTAAGAGCAAAAGAAATTTTAACGATTTCAACAATGCAAAGTTACATTGCATGTAATAACGATTTGAACAATTACAACACTGTGAGGCCAAGATGACTAATGTCATAGCCATTTAGGAAATCTTTAATTGGCATACGTCGTTTTCCTTCTAGTTTAATATCCAGTAAGTTTAGCCAACCGTCAGTAGTAGCAACTTTTAAGTAATTTTTGTTATCTGAAGCGAATGTGCCAGGAGAGTAGCTGTGGATAGATGGCTCATTTTCAGTTGCGTATATCTTCATATTCTTATTGTCGAAAGATGTGTGTGCAACCGGATAAGGCGACAAACCTCGAATGAAATTATAGATTTCTTCACCTGCCTTATTCCATTCAACTTTGGTGTTTGCAGTAAATAACTTTGGAGCATTTTTAAGCGTTGGACTATTTGCTTGTGGAATCTCTGAAATTGTTTCAGATACAATTTGATCTAAGGTTTCAACAATGGCTTCAGCACCCAAATGCATTAATTTGTCATGTAATGTTCCAGCATTATCGCTGTGTTGAATAGCACATTCTTTCTGCACTAGAAGATTTCCTGTATCAATCTCATGCTTTAGTTTGAATGTGCTTACCCCTGTTTTTGTCTCACCATTTATGATGGCCCAATTGATTGGTGCTGCACCTCGATATTCTGGAAGTAAAGAAGCATGTAAATTATACGTGCCAAGTCTTGGCATGTTCCAAACTACTTCAGGAAGCATTCTAAAAGCAATGACTATTTGTAAGTCTGCTTTGTAGGATTTGAGCTCTTCAATAAACTCGGGATTCTTTAGATTTTTTGGTTGAAGACATGGTATATCCTTCTCCCTGGCATACATAGTTACAGGAGTAGCATTTACTTTCATTCCTCTTCCGGCAGGTTTATCGGGTGCAGATATAACTGCTACTACATTATATCCATTATCAAGAATACGTTCAAGATGATACCTTGCAAATTCTGGGTTACCAAGAAAAATGATTCTAAGATCCTTTTTATTCATTTTAGTGAATTCGATTGAACAACCTACTCCATCTAATACGTTGGAATGTGTTCTTGTTTGAGTTCGGAAATAATGTGTTATTATTTGTTGGCTCAATGCTCATCCAAATAAACAATGCTTTCCCAACTACGTGATCTTCTGGAACAAATCCCCAGAAACGTGAATCGGCAGAATGATGTCTATTGTCTCCCATCATGAAGTAATAATCCATTTTAAAAGTATATTCTGAAATTTCACCTTCAGCATTTCTGTATTTGCCCTCTGAGGTTTTAGTAAATTCTGGATTGTTCTCGTAAATTTTAATTACCTCTTTGTACAATTCATAATTCTTTTCATTCAGTGAAATGGTTTCTCCTTTTTTAGGAACATGAATTGG
The DNA here is from genome assembly GCA_013042025.1 of Bacteroidia bacterium. Taxonomy (GTDB): domain Bacteria; phylum Bacteroidota; class Bacteroidia; order NS11-12g; family UBA9320; genus UBA9320. The sequence goes on along the minus strand of JABDQY010000040.1, from coordinate 921 downwards.
TCCATAATTGTCAACCGTCCAATTAAATATTTCACTTACGGGAAACAACCTTCCTCTAAACGGATCTATAACTGGCACTACTTCAACCATACCAGGAATTTTCTTAAGATCTTCGTAATTCTTTTTGGTTAGCTGCATCTCATAGCTTCCTTCTGCAGGTGCTTTATCAATTTCAGAGATGTTGAGTTTATCCATTGATTTAAGGTTTAAATACGTTGATGCAGAAGTTTGAACATTATACGATGTTTGACCATGAACTCCAACTCGAGCTTTTTTCTCATTTAAGAATACTTTCCCATCCTTAATATGAATATCATCACCTGGAATACCAATACATCGTTTGATATAGTTTGTTTTTTTATCTACAGGATAATCTGATTCTCCTGGGTAATTGAAAACAACAACATCGTAATTTTTGATTTTTTGAAATCCTGGCAATCTATAAAATGGAAGTTTAAGTATTTCAGAATATGCTTTGCCATTAGTTACGGGAAGTGTTTGATGCACAAAAGGAAAGGAGATTGGTGTCATAGGCACTCTGGCACCATAATTTGCCTTACTCACAAATAGAAAATCACCTCGAAGCAATGATTTTTCCATAGAGGATGTTGGAATCTGATATGCTTCAATAAAGAATGTTCGAATTAGTGTAGCTGCGATTATTGCAAACATTGCAGCATCAATCCATTCTCCACCAGAAACTTTCTTTCGAAATTTGTAACGAAACATGTAGTATACCCAGATAGCTACTTGCCAGAACACAAAGTAGATTAGTGGCGGGAAAAAACCTGCATCTACCTTTACCAATAAGAGAATAAAGAGGATGAAATTAAATACAGTAAATGCTATATAAAAAATTCGAGCACGTTTGCTTAATAGTGCCCAGTCTTGTTTTAGGTTAAATTTCATTAATTATTTTTC
>JABDQY010000039.1 GCA_013042025.1 Bacteroidia bacterium | reverse complement strand
CCATGATATTCACTCAATAAATAACTCCACCATTCAAATTAGTGAACCTTATGATATTGATTCTATCTGGCTTAGTCATGAACCAACGGAAACTGAGTTGTTTAACATATGCGGGCACCTTCATCCTGCCTATGCATTATCTGGAAAAGCGAGACAGCATATCAAGGTTCCTAGTTTTTATAAAGGTCCAAACTTTCTTGTACTTCCTTCTTTTGGTTCCCTCACAGGGAAGAAAGTATACCAAGATTTGGTTAAAATATCAGAGGTAGTTATTCTAACCGAAGAAGGGTTACTAGCTCTCTAAGACTTGATAAAGCTAGCCATGTACATTGCATCGGCTCTATGCTCAATACCGTTAAAAAGAAATTCCTGACCCAAAGTCAAATCATACTTTTCGATAATCCAATCTTTCATATCTTGATTTTCTTTGGAAAATATAGAGCATGTGATGTAGTACAAGATCCCGCCTTTTTTCAAAAAGGGCATTGCATTTTCAACTATTTGCTTTTGCTTGATTACAAACCCTTCAAGCTGATTGTAATCAAAATTCATAAAATGTTCTGGTGTACCAAACCACGTACCACTTCCGGTACAAGGAACGTCAGCAATTACTGTATCAAAATACTGTTCTCCAACTTTAGCATTATCAAACTTTAAAAATGATTGTGCCTTACTCAAATCAATACTCCCAAAACTAGCTTCATAAAGCATCGATTGAACTCTTGATTTCGCGTTCACAATTATTTGTGGTCTAACATCACTTAAAAAAAACGTTCCTTTCCTTTTACTTAATAAATTAAGGCTCTTCCCACCTGCTCCTGAACAAACATCCCAGATATTATCATTTTCCTCAATATTTATTTTTGAACAAATAAACTGAGAAGACAAGTCTTGAATTTGTGTGGTTTCATCAACATTAGAATTTGGCTGAATTTCTTGACAACCTTGTAACCCTAAAATTCGTGCTTCATCATCTGTATGATCTTTCGCCCAATTCTTGGGACGAAATAGTATGTTTTGAGCATCTTCATAATTCTTAAAGTGCTTATGGATTAGGTCTTTAGGATAAAAATAGAGATTACCATCATAAACTTCTTTTAATCGTTTAATTTTTGATTGCTGCTTGAAAAAATCAATAGGTAGTACATATGAATACCCAAATTCTGAGGATAGGGATTGCCATTGTTCTGTACTTTCAAAATCCATCAAGAGACTGCTAAGGAGCAAACCTTCTTGAAGTTCTAGTTCTTTAAAGCTTCTTCCAGTTCTCAAATAGGTATAGCAAATTTCAGCAATTGCTTTTCTGTCCTTCGATCCATACTTCTTTTGTAACCGAAAGAAGTTTTTAAGATGAATATGGAAGGGTTCGGGATAATTATACCCTTCAAGAATTTGTATAGCCGAGTTGAATCGAGATCGAAAATATTTCACTTAATCCTGAGGTATAGTGATGATTTCCTTGTCTTTATACTGGAAAATTTGGAGATACTTGTTATGAAAACAATTATCCGTCATGGTCATATTAAAGCTTGAATTTCCATACGTAATCACTTTGTTTTCAAGAAACATAGGAAAGTATTGTCCAAAAGCATCAAGCACTTCACATGAAAACAGCAACTGATCAAAACCCATATACGTATACCAACTTGGGTCGTCTTTGTATTGATATCTGTAGCGTCTTGTCATTTCTGTTGCCATTTCGTTTCGAACTTGAGCCAAGTTCGTTGATAAGAAACACATGTTTAAGCGTTCCCAATATTCGAAATCTACACTCGAGTATTCCAACCACTTATCACTTCCCATTAAGGTTACTGTCTTTTCTTTACTGAGCAAGCTGTTGACAGTATATAGCATATTGGTTTTATCTTGAACCATACTCAAAACTACCGTTTTTTCACCTCCAAGAATATCTCCCCACTTCATATATCTATTAAAAGTTTGGGCCGAATAGTTAATCTTTTCTTTTTCCAGTTGAGCTATTAATGCTTCACCAAAACTCCGGTCAAATCGTTGGTCGTCTCTTAGAATTACAAGTTGTTCATCTTTGTGATGTTTCTTGAAATATTCAATAAAAGCCATAGCCTGCATCTTTTCTGAAGGGTTCAAGTTAAACACATAAGGATTCTTGCTCCACATTTTTCCAGCGGTTGTTATTGGCGAGAAGAGTGGAATTTCATGCTTGCGTGCGTAGTAAGACGCTATTCTTAATTGATTATCATCGGTAGGTCCTATCAATAAATCCATCTTCTCCATTTCTGACTTTCGGAGCAATTGTTTAAGAACGCTGGTATCATTGTCTGTATCAAAATAATGAATATTGAATTTAGACCCCAGTTTTTCAATCTCACTAATTGCCAATTTCATTCCTTGATAATACTCCAACATATAACTCGCTCTTCGCTTGTCGGGGATTGATTCTTGTCCTTTCAAGTGAAAAGGTAATAAAACAGCAATATGAAAATCTCTTTTATGAACAGGTACTTTGTAGCTTTCACCTTTAAAAACAACAGTTGAATAAACAACTTTCTTTTCCTTAACTTTTGGGACAGGCTTTTCAACTATTGGTTCTTCTTTTTTCTCCGGATTAACTACAACAACCTCCTCATTTTCAGGCAATTCAGTAGCCACTGTGGTCTTTTTAAAAGCACCACAAGAAATGAGTAAAAAAGGTATTAGCAATACTGCTAATAACCTATTCCCATTCAATAGTTGCCGGTGGTTTGGAGCTGATATCATATACTACTCTATTAATTCCTTTTACTTGATTTATTATTTTGTTTGAAACAGTTGCTAAAAACGAGTGCGGTAAATCTGCCCAATCTGCAGTCATGCCATCTACACTTGTCACTGCTCTCAAAGCTATAACATTTTCATAAGTTCTTTCATCACCCATTACTCCAACAGATTGTACAGGAAGGAACATAGCACCTGCTTGCCATATCTTGTCGTAGAAGCCTTGTTTCTTCATCTCATCTATAAAAATAAAATCTGAGTCTTGCAATATCTTAACATTAGTAGGTGTAATATCACCGATAATTCGAATTGCTAAGCCTGGACCTGGGAAAGGATGTCTGCTTAAGATATTGTTTGGAACGCCTATTTCTGCACCTATTTTTCTCACTTCATCTTTAAATAATGATCGTAAGGGTTCCGCAAGTTTTAGCTCCATGTCTTCGGGTAAACCTCCAACATTGTGGTGTGACTTTATGGTTGCTGAAGGACCTTTAACTGAAATGGATTCTATTACATCCGGATATATGGTTCCTTGACCTAACCATTTGGCATCTGGTATTTTAGAAGCCTCTTTATCAAACACTTCTATAAACGTGTTTCCAATAATTTTTCGTTTTGTTTCTGGGTCAACTACTCCTTTTAATCGTTCAATGAACAAATCAGATGCATCTACACCTTTAACATTCAAGCCTAAATCTTTGTATAAATGCAATACTTCTTCGTATTCATTTTTACGGAGCACTCCGTTATTTACAAAAATTCCAACTAAATTTTTCCCAATAGCTTTATGCAAAATAAATGCCGCTACCGAGCTATCTACTCCTCCAGATAATCCCATAATTACCTTATCATCTCCCAGTGTTTCTTTATAGTAGTCAACACTTTCTGTAATGAAATGAGCAGGGGTCCAATCACCTATACAACCACAAATTTTGTGAGTGAAATTATGTAAAATCTGTTTGCCATCATGGCTATGGCTTACTTCTGGGTGAAATTGCAAGGCATATACTTCTTTGTCATTGAAACGATAAGCAGCAACTGGAATTGTGCTTGTTTTTGCCATTACATGTGTATCTGGTGGCATTTCTAAAATGGTATCACCATGACTCATCCAAACCTGACTTCCATCTTCTATTCCTTCTAATAAAGCATCATGACCAACTAATGCAATGTTGGCTCTACCAAATTCACGGTGTTCAGATTTTGCAACCTTTCCTCCATTTGTTGTAACTAGAAACTGTGCTCCATAACATAAACCCAATACGGGGATATGTAAATTCATAAAATCCCAATCTGCTATTGGAGCATCTTCATCTGTACAAGAATGAGGACTTCCAGACATGATAATGCCTTTTACGTTGTCAGAAATTTCAGGTAAATGATTGTAAGGGTGGATCTCACAATACACATTTAATTCTCGAATTCTTCGTGCTATTAATTGAGTATACTGTGACCCAAAATCAATAATTAGTATTTGCTCGTGCATATAACTGAACGTGCAAAGATATTTAAATGCCTAAAATGTGATAATTACGCTAAAGCTAAATAATAGCAAGTTATAAACACGTAATTGGAAACCTATAAAAAGTAGATTTAATCGTTTGTAAACTTATATCCAACTCCACGTAAGGATACAAAGAATTTTGGATTTTTAGGATCTACTTCAAAGTACTTTCTGAATGCAAGAATAAAGTTATCAATAGTACGTGTGCTTGGATAAACAGAGTATCCCCAAACAGTTTGTAATATTTTTTCTCTGCTAACTACTTCATCTTTATTCTCTATAAGCAGTTTGAGTAATAGAGCTTCTTTCTTGGTAAGCGAAAATTTTCCATCTTTACCAGTTGCTTCATAACTATCAAAATTTACAGAATTCCCTCCAAACTCGTACGTGCTGATAGATTCGGATGAACCATTATCCTCATTACGTGAAATAAGTTTGTTGATTCTAAGAATAAGTTCTTCCAAATTGAACGGTTTTGTAAGGTAATCGTCTCCTCCTTTTTTTAATCCCAACACTCGATCTTCTGCACTACTTTTAGCAGACAAGAACAAGACAGGAACATCAGAATCATGAAGACGGATGTTTTCACATACAGCAATTCCATCAATGTTAGGAATCATAATATCCAAAATTACCAAATCAAAACGTTGCTCTTTAAATGTATTTATTGCTGAAGTACCATCATATACAACTACAGGATGATATTCCTCAATTTCCAAATTCAACTTAATAGTTTCCGCCAGGTGTTTTTCGTCTTCTACGACAAGGATTCTTTTTTTCATTTATTAGATTTTAGTTGAATTACAGTTACTCTACGAAGTTCTATTTTTTTCATCATCTTAAAGTCAGCTAAGTATCATAAAAAAGTTAGGGCAGTACAATTGTGAACACAGAACCCTTTGGTTTGTTGGCACTTACACTCACTTTCCCACCGTGTCTTTCAATAGCCTGTTTAACAATAAACAAGCCCAATCCGGTACCTTTAGTGGTTCGTGTTTCCTCATCTTGTACTCTATAAAACTTCTTAAAAATATTCTTGTAATCTTCTTTGTTTATACCAATACCTACATCCTTTATCTCAAGCACTTTTTTGTCTCCCTTTTTGAAAAGCGAAACATCTATAGGTTGATTTCCTGAATATTTAAACGCATTCTCCACTAAATTGTTTATCACCATTCGAAGAATAAAACCATCGCCATTTAGTTTTATATCTTCTTCAACGTTCGCGTTAATATCTCCCTTAATTTTTTGATTACTAACAACTTGCTGAACCATCTCAGATAAATCAACATCGCCAATAGAATATTGATACTTCTTGTTTTCAATCTGCATGGCAGTAAGCATGTTTTCAGCTAACTCTTCTAAGCGGTAAGTATTTAGTATACTTTTGTCTACCAATTCATTTTTCTTGTCATCCTTAACCTTCGGATTTTTACTCGTTTGAAGCATCAGTCGAATGGCTGCAATAGGAGTTTTGAACTCATGCGTAACGGATAGTAAAAAATTATTCTGCCGTTTGTTTAGCTTATATATTGAATCAATCGAATAATAAACCCCAAATATTCCTGCTGCCACCAATACCAAAAGAAGTATGGATTGGTACAACCAAATATTTCGTTGCTGCATTCGCTCTGTTTCTAGTCCTTTAAGTTTGTTGGGATTAATACTTATTTGAACTATGTTTCTATTCTCCTCAATTTCACTTAATTGAATTACGTAATTATTATCAAAACGCTCAAAAACAAAACGCTCTAATTGCGTTGGATCTAAATCCAATTGCAATTGCTTCAAATAATAAGAGTCTACAGAATCTTGACCCAAGTTTCCGTTCTTGGCATTTTGAACTACCTGCAAGATACAAGCATTAAGCCCTGCTTTTAAAACATCATTCTTAAGTTTATAGTCGGTATTTGAATAGTTTAATAACGAAAAAGTAAGCCAAGCAAAAGCAGCAAGAATGTAAATAATTACTAAAACTATTAATACTTTTAAACGCATTGATTAAAATTGAGGGCTAAAATACATCGGTGAAAAAGAAAGACGATCATAATCTGCAAATAATTTCAAAAAGAAAACTCAGTTTGCACAATGGGCAAGACAAGCCAGAAACATGGGTTGCCTATCAAGGATTGGTTTACGATGTTACTGAAAGTAGATTGTGGCAAAAAGGTCAACACTACGAGCATTGGGCTGGTCAAGATCTTACAGACGAGCTTCCAGATGCACCACACACTGAAACTGTATTTGAACGATTTAAGTGTATTGGAATTCTATCCAAGGATTAAATTCCTTATACTACCTTTGCAACCTCAATGGAAATTGGTAAAACAAATACCCTTAAAGCAGCAAGAACAACTGACAATGGTTGTTACTTAATGGATGAAGCTGGAAACGAAGTTCTTCTTCCAAATGCATATGTTTCTGAAAACCTTAAGTTAGGGGATGACATTGATGTTTTTGTTTACAAAGACAATGATCAACGCCCTGTAGCAACAACGTTAAAGCCGAAAGTAGAATTAGAACAATTTGCTTTCCTAGAAGTTATGGACGTTAACAATGCTGGTGCTTTCATGGATATGGGTGTTGTGAAACAATTACTTGTTCCATATGCAGAACAAACGGAAAAAATGGAAGTAGGCAAGAAGTATGTTGTATTTCTTCTACTTGATGAGGAAACAGACCGTTTGATAGGTTCTACAAAAATCAAAGATTTTCTTTTCTTCGACGAAATTGAGGTGGAAGAAGGAGAAGCAGTAACCATATTATGCTACCGTTCAACCGATTTGGGAATGAGTGTTATCGTAAATAATATGTTTCAGGGATTGGTTTTTAAAACGGATATTCACAAAAAGGTCTCTATTGGAGATGAACTTAAAGGATATGTGAAAAAGATTCGAAATGATGGCAAAATAGATATTCTTCTGGAACCTATGGGTTACAGAAATGTTATAGATTCGGTATCGCAACAAGTTTTAGATGCAATTAATAAGAGTGATGGTTTCCTAAAACTTACAGACAAAAGTGATCCGAATGAAATTCGTAGAGAACTCGGATTAAGTAAAAAAGCATTTAAGAAAGCATTGGGGAATCTTTATAAACAAAAACGTGTTCTTTTAGAAAAAGAAGGAACACGATTGGTGAAATAATTAAAACAAGTACCTAGCCATTAATCTTCCAATATGAATAACAGGAGCATCTTCTGAAATTCGGCCATCGTAGTTTAAAACCAACTGAATATTGTTTTCTAGCGTTTGCTGATAGCTGAATTTCCATGTAGCATTATTACCGTTTTGCAATCCACGAAGCAATTCATACCCCAACGTAGAGCTCGTATTTCCATCATACTTTACATTTATGAAACTTCCTCCCAATTGAACGGTTCCCTTACCTGCTTTTGTGTACTTAAGCTCAGTGCCTATTTCGATATTTTCAGATACTTCACCTCCATACTGCACTAAATTTTCAGCAAGGAAGTATTTCGACTTCAATTCTATTCGAAGAGCTTGCTTTAAAATTAACTGCAATTTTGGTTCAACTTCAATAAACTGATAATTGAAGCTTCTATTGGCAAAAAACTGACTTACGTATAACCTATCTCCATATAACATCTTCATTAAAAGCGAAAACTTCTTGCCTAAATTTATCCTAGAATTAAGCACGTTGTCTTGATTTCTTCTACTGTCAAATCCGTTGGTTAACAGTACCTTAGATGAGTTATCAATAAACGTATAATCGATACTGTATTTCGGGTTTGAACGGTTAAAAAACAAGGTACTCCTGAAGTTTTGAGAGTTACTTATTAAACTGGTATCACTAATGTTTTGTTGAAATGGATTTAATAGATCAACAATGCTGGTAGGTAATATCTTTTGATCTAAAATTAACGTAGACAAACTGTTGAAACGAGACCAAAGTGGTTTCTTCCTCTTGCCTTTCTTCATAAATACTGCTGGTCTCAATTCAAGTGTCTGGCTAATCTTATTGGAGTTTGTTGTAATAAATCCACTAACTGGTGTATAAATCTTTATGTAATCAGCCCGTTGCTTATCCAGATCTGACGCAATTTCGAACTCATTCAATGTCTTTAATCCGTTTGAATCATAATCATTCCAAATGTAAATTCCATTGCCCGATTGCACTTGCAAATATTGAAACTCCCTACGCTGCTCCTGACCTGTTCCCAACTGATAAAATGTCTTTGACCGAATGAATTTTTTCCATAAATAGAAATCAAATTCTAACCTACTTTGAAAGGTGTTTTCTACTGCTTTACTTGATAAGGTGGTATCCTTTATTTGAAGTTGTCGATAGGTACTATTGAGCTCAAACCGTCTGGATTTCTTAGATGTATATGCTGTTCTCAAATTGATGTCTCTACCAATTGTTGCAAGCCCAAAGCCTTCATTCTTAACACGATTGTCTGTACGCTGTGCTCCAGACAATGTATATTTCACCTTTGAAGTATCGCTATTCTTAATAAATAATGAAAGATTATCAAAAGCATAGCTATTCGTTAACAAGCTATCACTCAACAAGAAAGAACTCTTTTCAAGTTGATACGAACCACCTCCAATAAATTTCCAAATAGGTCTTAGCAGTTCCGTTCGAAGACTATAAAACATATTGTCAAATGTGCTTGAATCTGAATTGGTTTCTGAAGTCATTAACTCAACAGTAGTAGCTGATTGTATTTTATTCAACTGAAAACCAAATTTGGTGATATTAGAAGCTCCTTTAAAGTTGCCAGGTCTTATGAAACCTGAAGCACTATTGGAGAAGTATTCAGATGCAGACTTTTTTAAACTGATATCCGCATTAGCAATGTGCTCATAAGACGGAAGCAAGACTGATAATGCATTAGGGTTTGTAAGTACCTTATTCCACTTTCTATCAAACTCAACATCTCTGTACCTTTCAACATAGTTGTATTGGCCACTAACCAATTCATAATTCAAATTCGATTTAATTTTCCAGTCACTAGAATCTTTGAGCAACCCTTCAGTTCTTCGATACATTCGAAGACCAAATCCCTGATTATCATTGTCATCCGATGTAGATATTGTGTTTTCATCATAGCCACTTAGTGCATACTCAATTCCAGAGGTACGACCTTTGTCCTCCTTCATGAAACCAATATTTATAGTGCTCAATCTTTTGGGAGCTATAAGAATTTCTAAAGGCTCATAGTCTCCTAAACCGGCTCCTACATATTCGAATACTTTACCATTTGCAGCTGTTTGAGCTTGAGTATATCGTCCATTGCCTATGCCAACATTTGAAAAACTAACTTCAAAGAATTGCGTATTTTCATTGGGATCTTTTGCATATTCATAATAATCTTCAGGTAAACTAGTAATACGCTTATACATTATTCTCTCTGTATTGTACGTTGACTGAGGCCGAACATTATTAAAGAATGCTTGGTCATCTCCAGCTTCTGCAAGTATTTCTAACGCACTTTTATTGATAATTGAATCGTACCCCTCTAGGCTTTGTTGATACGGTTGTGATCTAAGATCCATTTCATTGAAAAAATTGGTGTACACCGT
>JABDQY010000033.1 GCA_013042025.1 Bacteroidia bacterium | reverse complement strand
CCTGCGGTTAACTTACCTGGACCAACATTTATAACTTCTTCTCCTCTAGATATGGATATCGCAGGAGAGCTAGATGTACCAAAATCTGCTGAATATGAATACGACGTAGCACCTAATGCTGATGACCTTCGATAGCTTGCCGCTTCGTCTGAAATATAATAAACTGCATCTTCTGACTCCTCTGCTCCATACGAATCAGAATACTCTCGAATATCTTTTTCTTTTTTGACTGCTGGTCTTTTATACTTGCTTTCTTTATCTTCCTTTAGACTAAAATCTGCCTTTTCATCATCAAGAACACGAATATCTTGTGTTATGGTTTTATAGCCAGCATAATTTATTTCACAACGGTACATTCCTGTATCTAATTTTACTTCAAAATTTCCTTCTTTGTCGGCTAAAACAGAGGCTACTAAATTATCTCCTTTGTAAATATCAACGTTGGCATACCCAAGCATTTCGGTTGTTTCAAGGGCATTAACCTTTCCTGCAAGCGACTGACTTTTAGCCGATAACGGCACAAGGCAATATAAAAGTAGGAGAGTTAATAAATGAATTGTAAAATTTTTCATGTGATAATTCTATGCTAAATATACTTATTAATACCTTAATAATAGAAAAGGTAAACGAAGATTAAGAAATAAGTAAATTAATGCCTCAAAGAAATTCTTATTTTTGCTGCCCGAATACAATCATGGCAAGACAACTACAAATACGAGAAGCTCTTCGTGAAGCAATGAGCGAAGAAATGAGAAAGGACTCGAATATCCTTTTAATGGGGGAAGAGGTAGCCGAGTATAATGGGGCTTATAAGGTAAGTCAAGGAATGCTTGATGAATTTGGCGAAAAACGCGTTATTGACACTCCAATAGCAGAACTTGGATTTGCAGGAATTGCAACCGGTGCAGCCATGAACGGACTCAAACCAATTGTTGAATTCATGACATTTAACTTTAGCTTAGTTGCAATTGATCAGGTGATTAATGCAGCAGCTAAAATGAACAGCATGAGTGGAGGGCAATTTACTTGCCCAATGGTATTCAGAGGACCAACAGGAAGTGCAGGTCAATTGGGTGCACAGCATAGTCAGGCTTTTGAAAACTGGTTTGCGAATACTCCAGGTCTTAAAGTTGCGGTGTTGTCAAATTCATATAATGCAAAAGGTTTGCTTAAATCTGCAATCATCGATCCAGATCCAGTAATCTTTATGGAAAGTGAACAGATGTATGGCCTAAAGCATGAAGTTCCTGAAGAGGAATATTATATTCCTCTAGGACAAGCAAATATTCAAAAAAGTGGAACAGATGTCACACTTGTTTCTTTTGGTAAAATGATGCGAGTTGCTGAAGAAGCGGTTAAAGTATTAGCGGAAAAAGGAATTGAAGTAGAATTAATAGACTTACAATCTGTAAGACCTATAGATTACGATACAGTTGCAGCTAGTATTCGTAAAACAAACCGTTGTGTTGTGCTTGAAGAAGCATGGCCGTTGGCTTCAATTTCATCTGAAATTAGTTATATGATGAGTCAAATGGTATTTGACCATTTAGATGCACCAATAAAACGAGTAACAACTAAGGATACACCATTACCTTATGCTGCAACTTTAGTAGAAGCTTGGTTACCCAACGTAAAAAGTGTGGTTGATGCAGTGGATGCAGTGATGTACCGATAGCATTTATGCTGAAACAAGTCCTTAAAAACGCTTATAGACTATTTCAATTTATCAAATGGTTGCTTTTGGGCAAACCAGTACCTCCAAATAGCTACGTAAAGCAATATCTTATTCGTAATGCTTTCTTTAAATCTAATTCTAAGGTTTTTATCGAAACAGGAACCTTGCATGGTCGAACTTTGGAAGTTATTGCACCTCTTGCAGAACAAGCATATAGCATCGAATTGGATAAGAAATATTTTGACCGTGCACTTATAAAGTTTGAGAAAGTTCAAAATGTAACATTACTAAATGGTGACAGCGGAGTACTAATTCACGAAGTGCTTAAAAAACTAAAGGAACCAGCATTTTTCTGGCTTGATGCTCATTATAGTGGTGGTAGCACGAGTCAAGGGAATAAAGACACTCCAATATCGGAAGAACTAAGTGCTATTTTACAGCACCCAATAAAAGGACATACCATTTGGATAGATGACGCTCGTTGTTTTGACGGAACACATGATTACCCTACTCTAAAACACCTGGAGAAGAATATAGGATTATCCATGATAGTAAAAAACGACATCATCCAAATAGGATGATGCCTTTGTTGTTATTCTTTAATTACTCGTTTTTCAACTACACTATTTTCAAGAACAACTCGTAGGGTATAAACTCCATGGTCTAGTTCTGAGCGAACTTTGATTGCAGTTTTGGTATCGTTTACTGCTTCCTCGAATACAATTCTTCCAAACATATCTATTAACTCAACTCGAATAATTTCTTGCTTCTCAACCGAAACTTCAATGTTTTGTTTAAATGGATTTGGAGATATTATAAGCTCTGCCTCTGGTTGAATGGTTATTACATTGGAGTAACTTGACTCTCCGTTATAGTCAATTTGTCTTAAGCGATAGAACAATTTGAGGTTGGATGGATTTTCATCTGTAAATCGATATCTGGAAATTGAATTTGTTGTTCCATTTCCTTCTTCAATACCAACAACTCTAAAACTTTTACCGTCTGTACTTCTTTCGATTTCAAAATGGCTACAATTCAGTTCTGATGCAGTTGCCCAATTCAACTCATTATTTTCTCCTCTTTTTCTTCCAGTGAACTCTAACCAATCTACCGGTACAGGTGTAGGAGCATTCCCCGGATTAAATAATGGTGCAAAATTGGAGAATGATGTAACTGTAAATTCAGCCATGATGATGGAATCTCTAATCTTCATAACTGTTGGGTTAATTTGTACAGGATTTCCTCCTAATATGTTGGTTAGACTAGCTCCATCCATTTTAGAAATACGCATGCTGTCTTCATAAAACTCTTGAAGTGTAGAGCCCACTCCTATTCCTCTTGCAGATAAAGAGTCTCTCCATATTTTGAGTTCACGTTCTTTGAAATATAAGCGAACAGTAGCACTATTGTCATAGGATGGATCGATGTAAAAATTTCGTGGACTTAAATATGCAGTATTCGAAAAAGTGTCTAATGCAGTTCTTAAATCTGCTGCTGAATCTTGGATATTAACCCCAAAACATGTTCTGCCTAAATAACTCCCTCCTGGATCAATACTCATTACCAAGTTTCCGCTCGAATCAACAAGATCAAACCAACCATTTACGCTGAGAATATCGCAGACTGTGTTTTTTTCATAATGTCCAACTTCTGCTCTTAATGAGGGAAGCACTGTATCTTTCACGCAAATACCGAATGTGTCACCAGTAACATTATTATAATCTTTATATACATGCACCAAAACAGTATCTCCAGCTAAACCTAGGCTCCTGATGCTTAAATCTGGATAAGAACCTGAAGAGTTACATATTTCTTCTACTAAAGCGTCGCATCCGCCACTAAACGCTGTTATTCTATAGTTACTTGATGTTGTACCTACTTGACTCATTTCAACAAATGCATCATCGCTACTTGGCATTTCAAACTTAAACCAAACATCCCCGCCATAATATGCTCCACAAGTATTGGTAGGAACTATGGAATATGTTGTATTCATATTATTGAACGTATCTATTACACAATTGCCTAAAGTGGCAGTTAGCAAAGCAGCATTCTTACACTTATCATTATCTGGCAATTCAGGGTCTGTAGGGAATTCTAAGATCAGACTAAAGGTACCTCCATCTTGACTATCATAAAACTGTGCAGCCCTCAGGTATACGGTATCTCCAGCTAGACTAGTATCTCTAACCAAAAACTGGGTATTACATGAATTACCTACATTATAGATATTGCAAGTAGAATCACAATTGTATTGAACTAATGAACCACAACTGCCTGAAAACAATTGTAGAACAACATTACTGTAAATGTTTACTCTTTCTGACTGAACCTTGAAAGCACCATTTGCAGGAACCTCAAACTTGAACCAAACATCTTCATCATCCCTGCAGCTTCCTCCTGATTCAGGAATAGCATAAGATAAATCAAAGGTATCTAAGGCTCCAGGAGTTAATAAAATTGCGTCACTACATATATCATTTACTGGTAAGGCAGCACTTGGCACTTCTTTAACCGCTATAGAAAAAGGACCACCGTATCTTGAATCATAGAATTGTGCTGCTCTAACAAACAGGGTATCTCCAGCTAGTGAAGTATCGTTCACGAAAATATACTTAGAACATGTATTTGTAGCATTTTCAAATCCACAGGTAGAATCACAAGTATATTGCACCAAACTACCACAAGTTCCTGTAAAAAGTTGCATAATAACATCAGAGTAGATGTTAACTCTTTGTGTCTGAATTTCAAAAGCTCCGTTTGAAGGTACTTCAAATTTGAACCATACATCTTCATCATCTCTACAACTTCCTCCTGTTTCAGGAATAGCATAGGATAAATCAAATGTATCCAACACCCATGTGCTATTTGTGTTTAGTGCAATTGCATCATCACAAATGTCATTTGTTGGGAGTTCTGAAGTTTGCACGTGTCTTATTCCAATGGAAAAAGGGCCTCCATATCTAGAATCATAAAACTGAGCGGCCCTAAGGTATATTGTATCACCTGCAATTGAAGTATCATTTATAAAGGTATAATCAGAGCATGTGTTTGTGATATTTCTATATCCGCAAACGGAGTCACAGCCATACTGGTTAAGAGAGCCACATGTTCCTGTAAAGACTTGTATCATTACATTACTATAAATATTCACCCTATCGGTTACTATCTCAAATACACCATTTGCAGGTACCTCCATTTTAAACCAAATATCTTCATCATCTCTGCAAGTTCCCCCAGCCTCTGGCTTAGCAAATGTTAAGTCAAATGTGTCTAACACTAGCGTTGAGTTCACATTTAATGCTATAGCATCCGAACAAACATCATTGGTTGGCACTTCGGCATCTTGAACGCTTCTTACACCTAATGAAAATGTTCCTCCATTCTGGTGGTCATAGAATTGTGCTGCTCTAACAAACACAGTGTCTCCTGCAATTGAAGCATCATTAACAAATATGTACTCGCTGCATGTGTTTGATCCGTTTATGAAACCACATGTTGAATCGCACTCATACTGATCCAATGCTCCGCTTGTATCTGTAAAAAGTTGAAGCATAACATCCGAGTATGTAGATATTCTATCTGCGGTTATTTCAAATATTCCATTTACCGGTACTTCAAATTTGAACCAAATATCTTCATCATCTCTACACGAACCTGCAGATTCTGCAATAGCATAGTCGAGTGTAAAAGTGTCCACTTGTAACGTAGAGTTAACAGGTAATAGAGTTGCATCAGTCCAAACATCATTGTCCCTCAATTCTGAAGTTGGAATATTCCGAATCATTACTTTAGCACTATCTCCAGAAGTGAATGAATAGAACTTTGAAAACCGCAGAAACACTGAATCACCTGCTAGGCTTGTGTCTCGCACTACTAGATATTTAGAACAAGAATATGTAGCATTATTATTGCAATTTTGAGTGCACGAATATGGAGTTAATGAACCACATGTTCCTGTATAAAGTCTTCCTAACACATCATGATTCAATTGATAACGATCTGTTTCTATTTCAACAGCACCGTTTGCTGGCATCTCAAATTTAAACCAAACATCCTCTGCTTGTCTACAGCCAGTTTCATCCGATGTTGCTCCAGAAAGCTTAAAAGTTGTGGTTTGGTAAGTGGTTGTTAATGTCAATGCAATAGCATCCTGGCAAGAATCATTTGCTGGTGCTTGAGCTAAAGCTATAAAAACACATAGAGTTGAAACAAGTAAGGTAGAAAGTCTCTTCATAATTTATTAGGTTACTATCTCAAAAATAATGAAGTATTTAAAAACCTATTGCAGCAGAATCAATAAAATGGTGAAATGCTATTTTTTCGTTGCGAGTGGCTTTCTAAACCTCCCTTTACTGAAAATTCGGACACCTGTATCTTTTCCTTTTCGAAGTTCTTTCTGCTCTTCTTCAGGTAAAGCTGCAATAGTTGCACATTCCTCTGAACAACAATTATTAAACTTTTTAGCACATTTCGGACATTGAATAAACAGTAAATTACAAGCTTTGTTCTTGCAATTCACATGATCATCAAATGATTCTCCACATTGATGGCAATTGGCAATTACATCATCCGTAATTCGTTCATGTAATCGCTCATCGAACACAAAGTTTTTCCCAATGAATTTATTGGGTAGACCTTGAGCTTCGGCATCTCTGCTATATTTAATTATCCCACCTTCTAGATGATATACGTCCGTAAAACCTTTATGTTTTAGATATGCACTTGCCTTCTCACAGCGAATTCCTCCAGTGCAATACATCACAACGGGTTTTTCTTTACGCTCGTTTAATTTATCTGCTACTAAAGGTAACTGTTCTCTAAATGTATCCACATCCGGACACCACGCTCCTTCAAAATGCCCCACTTCACTTTCGTAATGATTACGCATATCAATAATCGTGGTTTCCGGATTTTCAGTAATTTCATTAAACCGTTCAACAGTCAAATACGGAGCTGGTTCTGCATAGCTGAAAATATCTTCTTCTAGGCCATCAGCAACAATTTTATTCTTCACCTTTATAGCAAGTTTAAAAAATGATTTACCGTCGTCATCCACTGCAAAGTTGAGTCTAACTTTTTCTAGGAATGTGATATCTCCTAGTTCTTTTTTAAAGTCGTTTAAACGATCTGTTGGTACACTTATTTGTGCGTTAATTCCTTCAGTAGCTACATAGATTCTACCCAGAACACCTACGTTGTTCCAATAGTAATAAATATGATCTCGAAATAATTGGGGATTGCCAATTGTGGCATACTTGTAAAACGAAATGGTGGTGCGTTTTTCATCACTGCTTTTAATTCGTTCTTTTAACTCTTCCCCATTAATAGTATTATGCAATTTCATGTTACACCCTTTTTAATGGTATTGCAAAGATAATGTGACACAAACAAATTATCTTCGTCTAAATTATAATTATGAAAAATATTACGCTAG
The DNA here is from genome assembly GCA_013042025.1 of Bacteroidia bacterium. Lineage (GTDB taxonomy): Bacteria > Bacteroidota > Bacteroidia > NS11-12g > UBA9320 > UBA9320. Next base: position 5,488 of record JABDQY010000033.1, on the reverse strand, counting down.
TTTTTTTAACGATTTTAGTTTCAATCTCTGGATTTGCACAAATTGGTAATGTGGAGGAAATTAATGGGGATATGAGTAAAGGGAAAAATAGAGGATTTAAAGTTCTTATTCCAGAAGTCACTGAAAAAGAAGCAATTAAGTCTTGGGGGAAATTAATGAAAAGTTATGATTCAAAGACTAGTAAGGTAAAGAAAAATGATGACTATCTAAGTGAAAATGCTTTAATCCCTTCAATTAGCGAAAATGAAGTAGATGTGTTTTCTCTATTTAATGAAACTCCTGAAGGGGTTTATATGAACGTATTTTTTGATCTTGGAGGTGCCTATTTGAATAGTGATATGCATCCAGAAATTACAAAATCTGCCAAAGACATGATAAAAACTTTTGCAACTAAAATAGCTCGAGAAGCTGTTGAAGCAAAATTAAAGGAAGAAGAGAAAAAGTTAGATAAGTTAAATAAAGAGCAGAAAAATCTGGAAAACAATAAAAAGAGTTATGAAAGAGATATAAAAGATGCGGAAGAAACTATTCAAAAACGAACAAAGGAAATAGAACAAAACATTAAAGATCAAGGCACAAAGAAGGGTGAAATAAAAAACCAAGAGGAAGAAGTTGAAAAAGTGAAAGCCCGGGTCAAAAAATACTAATTAACTAAACATTCTTACTATTTAACGAAGTCTTGCTTTTAACAGAGCAAGACTTTTTTATTTTTACAGAAATTAATGAGAAAAGGATTTATACTTTTTGCAATAGGACTTCTATTAGTTTCAGGGATATACGTAAGCTACAAACTTGTTTTTAAGAAAGCAATACAGACAGAAGCCATTAACCTTATTCCACCGGACGCGATTTTTATTCTTGAAACAGAACAACCCGTTAAAAACTGGAGGTCTTTCAGCTCAAGTAATATATGGACGTTTCTTAAAACACATCCCTATTTACATGATTTAAATGCAGATGCCCGATATTTAGATAGTCTTATGAATGAGAATAAGACGTTGCTCAAATATTTTGGGAACCGTTCATTTCACTTATCTGCTCATATGACCCATAAGAACGATTATGACTTTTTATTTCTTGTTGATTTAAAGAAAACTGCAAACTTCAATCCATCACTTCTTCTTATAAAGAGCATATTGGATTCTGATGAATTCAAAGTAACTAAACAAGAATATAAGTCACATAAAGTATTTAATATCCATGACCTTGAAGATGGAGACTACTTATACATGTCTAAAGTTGCAAATTTTATGGTATTTAGCTACTCTCTACCGGTACTGAAAAACAGTCTAGACCTTAAAAGTGAGTATTCACTTTTAAATGATAGAGATTTTGTTGAGGCTTCAGATATGGTTTCATCCAAAGGTCTTGCAAGACTCTATATTCAATACGATTTTATTGACGAATACCTGAATATCTACACCAAAGCAAATGAAAACCTACTTCAATCTTTTAGCAATTCATTTGCATATTCAGGCCTTGATATTTCCATCGCTGACAAACGAAGTTTGATGGAAGGATTCACTTCTATTCCCGATTCCATTGAACAATACTCAAGTCTAATACAAGAATATGGGAATACCTCATTGCAGTTTCATCATGTTATAAGCAGCAGAACTGCTTTTGCACAAGTGATTGGCTTAAAAGACTTTAAGACATTCTACAACAAGCTACTAGAATTAAAGCAAAACAACCCTGAGACCATTCAAAATTACAATCAAGTAAAAACCAAGGTAGAGAACGTTTTGAATCTTTCATTGGAAGATGATCTACTCTCATGGATAGGCAAAGAAGCCGTTATAGCACGAAACGAACCAAACAAATACAATCAATTTGAGGATGATTATATCCTAGCAATTAAAACAAATGACATTAACGTTGCTACGAAAAAACTTCTCAATATTCAAAAGCAAATTAAGAAAAGGACTCCTGCCAAGTTCCAAAAGATGAGCTATAAAACCAATTCGATATATTTTCTTGACATAAAAGGTTTCTTTGGTTTATTTTTTGGTAAAGCATTTGATAAAATTACCAAACCATATTACACCGTAATTGAAGATTATGTTGTATTTAGTAATAAACCAACCTCCCTAATTGCAGCTATTGAAGATTATGAAAATGGAAATATTTTGGCTAATCTACCGAGTTTCAAAAAGATTACCGATGCCATACCAAAAAACGTAGCAATATTTACCTATGCCAATGGCGACCTAGCATATAACTCACTCACTAAAACTATTGAAAATCAAGAGTTAAAGAAATACAAAGCGAATAAAAAATATTTCAACTTTTTCAAATCAGTAGGAGTGGCTTACACTTCAGAAGGAAAGGGTTTTAAAAATGTAATAGTTGTCCATCATGATGAAGCCAATGATATTGCATTACCACCAGCTCCCCTAATTGATAGTTTAAAAAAATCATATTTTAAAAATTATGCTTCAGAACTTCAAAACTTATCTGAAGCAGAGACGTTTGTTTTATATAACATTAATAATGGAGAGTTTATAACCTATCACGGTGAAAGCAACCAAATACATATAAAAGCTCAAACTAAAAAGGGAAAATTTCATGGCAAATTCATTGAATATTATAAAAATGGGGAAACAAGAGTTCAAGGAAAATATCGTAAAGGAAAAAAGGTTGGTCGTTGGAAATATTACAACTTTGATGGGCAGCTAACTGAAAAAGAATGGTCAGGACTATAACCTTTGTTCATCCAATTATTGCACCTGTTTATAGGAAAACACCAAAAAACAAATTAAAAAGAACATTTCAATCGTATACTATAATATGAAGTTTATATATTATTTCCTTTGTCTGTTCTTTGTAGCCGGCTGCAACGCTCAAACAGAGATTTCTGACAATGATAAAACCGATAGCATAACGAATACCACAATGAATTTTAACGTATTAACTGAAGAAGAACAACGCGTAATTTTAGGTAAAGGAACTGAATACCCTGGGACCAGTAAATTTACTGATAGTGAAGATAAGGGAACGTATATCTGCAAACAATGCAATCAAGCTCTATACACTTCCGAAACAAAATTTAATAGTCACTGTGGTTGGCCAAGTTTTGATGATGAAATTGATGGTGCCGTAACACGTGTTCCTGATGCTGATGGACGAAGAACCGAAATTATTTGCTCTAATTGCAAAGGCCATTTGGGTCATGTTTTTGAAGGTGAGATGATGACAGCCAAAAACACTAGGCATTGTGTTAATGGAATTTCCATGAACTTTGTTGAAGGTGGAAGTTCAATGCCAGCGGTTATTAGAAAGGAACCTATAGATTTATCAAAGATGGATACGGCTACTTTTGGTGCAGGTTGCTTTTGGTGTGTTGAAGTACTTTTTGAAAAATTGAAAGGAGTTGAACATGTAGAAAGTGGATATGCTGGCGGAAAGATTAAAAACCCTACATACAAAATGGTGTGCGAGGGAACTACAGGCTCAGTAGAAGTAGCACAGATAGTTTTTGACCCAAATATTATCACCTACGAAAAGCTAGTCGACATTCTATTCCATGTTCATGACCCTACAACCTTAAATAGACAAGGTGGAGATAGAGGAACACAATACCGCTCTGTAATCTTTTACCACAACCAAGAACAAAAGATAATAGCTAAAGAAGTGTTAGAAAGAATTGACTTTTCGGATTTATGGGAAGACAAAATTGTTACAGCTATTGAACCGATTAACAACTACTCAAAAGCAGAAGATTATCATCAGAATTACTACAACAACAATAAAAACTCAAATGGATATTGCAACGCGGTAATTGGGCCTAAAGTGGCTAAGTTTCAGCTTAAATATAAAGACCTCATTAAATAGATTTGTCAATCAAAGCGTGAGTAAGCACCTCTTTTTATGGAGGTGCTTTTTTTATATATTTGTCTACCTTCACAAAATCAACTATACATGTTATGGACGCGGAACGAATTATAACCTTGCACCCACAAGGGAAAAAGGGGGTAAACATTCTTAAAAGTAAATACGACCAAATCACAGAATTTATCATTCAGAAACTAAGAGAATATGAGGAAATAAGTTATCAAAAACTTTCAGATTTAGCAGAAATAGAACTTTCAGACAGTTTTGATGGGAAAGTAGTATGGTACATAGTTTCTGTTAAATTGGACTTGGAAGCACGAGGTTTTATTGAACGAATTCCTAAAACTAGTCCGCATAGACTTCGATTAAAAAACTGACTGATATTTGCGGGAACATGAGGCTCTGTCTTAATTAAAGAAAGATTCATCCAGACAACTTTATACTACATCTTTATTCCTTTGTGCACTAATTGCATTCAATTTGGCACACAATATGCCTTAATTTGAATCACTAATATTATTACACGTATGAAACAATTAAAAAATTTCTCCCTTATCGGTTTAGGCATTTTCCTTTTAAGCACTACTCAGTGTTCTTCAGGGGAACGATCGGTATCCATCAATTCCGTTCGACCAGCAGATATTGATGTACCTGCTGACATTCAGACGTTGCTGATTGTAGATAGAACAAAGTACGATAAACCCGTTGTTGATGTCTTAGAAAGTGTTCTAACAGGGGAACTTCCCCAAGAAGACAAAGCCTCCATGCAATACTTAACAAATGCAATGAGAGCAGAGTTATCCTCATCACCACGATTTGAAATTAAATTAGCAACCGAACGATTAAGTGGAAATAGTTTAACAAGTGCCTTCCCAGAAGCACTCCCATGGACTAAAATTCAATCACTGTGCGACAAATATTCTGCCGATGCAGTAATCGCCGTTGAAATATTTGACACCGACTTTATTGTTACTAATGGAGTACGCAGAAAGAAAGTAACTGAAGGTGGCGTTTCAAGAGATGTTGATGAATACTATGCTCAAGGAATCAATAACCTTAAGATGGGTTTGAGACTTTACAACCCAGCCTCACAACAAATTCTAGATCAAAAAGTGATCAACAAACGTGGAACCTGGAATGCTGCAGCTGCCTCCAAAGTACTAGCCATTGCAGCACTTATCGATAAAGCAGATGCAACACATCAACTCAGTTCGCAAGTTGGAGCTGATTATGCATATCGTGTATCTCCAATGAGTGTTATGCTTACTCGAAGGTTTAGAGGTAAATCTCGCAAAACACCAGAATTGGAACAAGGAAGTAGAATGGCAGATGTTGGAAATTGGAAGGATGCTATAGTAGTTTGGGAATCTGGTTTAAATACCAAGGAAGCAAAAGATGCTGGTTATTTGAGTTATAATATTGCGGTAGCTTACGAAATTTTAGGTGATATGGCGATGGCCAAAAAATGGGCTAGTGATTCTTATACAAAATATGGCAACAATGATGCGAAATTCTATCTCAATTTACTAAATACCAGGATTCAAAATGAGCGAATAGCGGAATTACAAATCCAGGAAAAGGTAGATTAATCGAAAAACTCTATTTGTTAAGATTTACGTTTTCTATGTGAATCTAGCAGTGGTTGAAATAGGAT
>JABDQY010000020.1 GCA_013042025.1 Bacteroidia bacterium | reverse complement strand
AGGTTGGGCCTTGACTGATTGTGAGCGCTATGTTGACGGCTTGAAGAAGGTTGACGTTGAACGTGAATTTGGATTCACTGAGAAACTCAAAAATGGAGAAGTCAATATAAAAGAGGCTGTCAAGTTCATCATAGAATCAGTTTTCCTAAGTACCGAATACCAAGATACTTTTGTCATTCCAAATAGATCTTCATCTTTTAATATGAATTGTAAGGATGTTGATGAGTTAGATCAATACAAAGGTGAAGTTTCAACCATCTTCACGTCAATACCATACTATTCCGTTCGCCATTATGACACAGGTGAAGGTAGTGACCAGTTAGGGCACGAAAGCACCCCTGAACAGTTTGCCGCCAACATTGGGAAAATCGTAAACAGATTCGAGTTCTTATTGAATCCTACATCCAATGTTATGATCAATATTGGAGAAACGTATAGAGATGGCTGCGCACTTGATATTCCAGGGTTAGTGAAAAACGCAATCAAAGAACATACCAGACTCACTTATAAGGATACATTGATATGGAGCAAGCCAAACCCGCATCCTCAAAGCGAAAAGGTGAATCGACCAATTAATAATACCGAAGTCATACTGTGGTTTGTTGTAGATCCATCTAAGTCAAAGTACAATCACCTGAAGTACACAGACGAGAAAAAACAAATAGGTATTACCAACGGAGCCAAGGATGTCAACCAAAATGGGGTTGTTTCAAAGAAATCCAAATCTCTTTCAAAACCCTATAAGAAAATCTATAACCATCTAGCAGCCCAGGACGTGAATAGAATGATCAAATGTGCTGTTGGAGCGAATAAGCCTGTTCAAGAAGCCTCTGTCCTGAGTCACCCAGCAATGATGGCAGAACTGTTGCCGGTGGTTCCTATATTAATGACGACAGACGAGAATGACATGGTTTTTGATCCCTTTGGAGGTGTTAATACCACGGGTAGAATTGCCAATTTGTTGAACCGAAGATATCTGTCAACAGAACTGACATCTCAATATTATCAAGTTGGATGTAAGATTATGGAAAACACACAGAAGGAGTTTAACCATGATGAATTATCATTTGTTCTAGGAGAATTTAATCAAGCTGCATAAGATGAAAAAGATAATTGTCAAAATACCTAGAAATCTAAATGTTCCAGAACTATTCTTAGATATGGAATTATCGAAAACTAGGAAAAAGAATCTCATTAATAAAGTGTATAGGTTAATCTCTCGATTGGTAATGACACATCAAAACTCAAACTCTTTTGAAAATGGATTTATCCGTATTTGTTCCTCAGAAATTAAAAATATGTTACATCATGATTACACTCTCATTCAAAATTTACTCATAAGAACAGGAATTATTAATGTGTTGAAAGGACATAAAGAAGGTGGAGAATGCAAAAGATATGGACTTAATCATGTCTATCAAATATCGGACTACGAGTTCAAAACGATTACTGTAAGATCAAAACTTAAAGTTAAACAAGAAAATCTCTTAGATAAATACTTCACTGAAAATCTTCAGATATTCAATGAACAGAAAATACTTGAAAATATAGTAACAGAAATAGGGCTGAGAAGTCTAGGTACGAACAATCAAAGGAAGGTATTTAAAAACAAACTAGGAATCTGGTTACAAAACATAAATGACATCAAAGAATCAACTTACTGGTATAACAAATCCACAACAAACAGTCGATATAATTCAACAATTACTAACCTACCTAGGATATTCAAATATCACTTGAAATATGATAATCAAGACCTTGTTCAAATAGATATTAAATCAAGTCAGATTTACATACTAGCAACTATTCTGAATAAGGACTTCTTTAAATCAAATAAGAAAATTTCAATAGGAAGGTTTAAGGAAAATCTAAGTGAGAATATAGATTTGGTAAGTGCCTATATGTTTTCACCCTTAATGTTGGGGCAATTTTCTAAAGGGTTAAAGTTTTTTCAGTTTATCGAACTGATTAAGAAACCATTAGTGGATACTCTGATTGATAACGTTATGTTTCAAAATTTTCATAATGCACCCTTTAACAAGGACTTCTATTCTCATCTATATTTTATGGAGAATGGCATTGAACCTAGCCCTGAACAAAGAAGCAGAATTAAGAATGACATAATGTATGTCCTGTTTCAAGACAAAAGGGGACATCGCAAACTGGTGGAGGGAGTTAGAATATTGAGGAAATATTATCCTTATGTTAATAAGTCAATTGAGTATATTTTAGGCAAGATAGGCAAACGAGACTTTGCATTGCTATTACAACGAATAGAGAGCTATTTAGTGTTAGATTGTATAGTTCCTAGATTTCACGAGAGGTATCCTGAAGCTCCTATTTTTACTATCCATGATAGTGTAATTACGACAATGCCCTTTGTTGAAGGACTGAGAGAAATAATGCATAACACGTTATTCGAAACGACTGGAATTGAACCCGGTTTGTCAGTAGAGGAATTAAGACCCCAACAAAAAGTCCCTGAACACTTCATAGAAGAACTAATTGAGAGTATAGAGGAGTCATCGAGAACCAGACAATTCAGAGCTTACGAAAGGACGATCTTGGACCGAAATATTCGGTATGCAGATGAGTTCATATCCAATCTGAATAATCGGCAGTACTGACCATCAAGAGAAGGAATCTAAGGGGGTTGACTTTTAAATATATTTCCTGTATACTTTATTATATAGTACTGATATACAGACGAGTATAACATAAAAACCATTATAAATAAGACGGAATGAACAAGCAAGATTCAATAAGGACTATTAAGTCAGAGCTAGAATATGTCCCGACTAGAGATATTGAGCTAATCATCAGCCTTTTGAATAAATTAGCTCAAATTGAATACGACAATTACATGAAATCAAGCCAATGAGAACAATAATTTATAAACGCGTTTCTACTGACGAACAAGCGAATACAGGACATTCATTGCCACATCAAGAAAATGTGATGAGACAATTCTGTGAGTTAAAAAAATATCCAATTGTTAAAGTGTATACTGAAGATTACAGTGGCAAGGACTTCGATCGTCCGGAGTGGTCTAAACTTATGAATTACCTCAAGAAGAATAGAGGTCAAGTGGATCAAGTTCTGTGTCTTCGTTGGGATAGATGGTCAAGGAACCAATACTTGGCACTTAAAGAAATTAGAACACTTGAGAAATTAGGAGTACTCATATCAACGGTTGAACAACCAATAGACCTCTCAAGTCCTGATAGCAAAGTACTTTTGAGTTTATACCTAACGCTTCCAGAGGTTGAGAATGATAAGAATTCAATTCGCACAACAGAGGGGATGAGGAGATCTCGCATTGAAGGAAATTGGAATGGTTCCGCTCCTCGTGGCTATGATAATTGCCGAATTGATGAGAAATCAACTTTAGTGCCAAACGGAGCTGCACCATACATAAATGAATGTTTCGAAAGATTCGCCCTAGGAATATATTCAGCCAATGAAGTTCGAAAGTACATTAATGGAAAGAAGTATTCTTATAAGGGTGGGACATTCTATTTGAGTAAATCAACCTTCTATAATACAATCCGGAATATTGCCTACACAGGTAAAATAAAAGTAAAAGCGTGGAAGAAAGAACCGGAGCAAATAATAGTTGGTCGTCACCCTCCGATAGTGTCTGACGACCTTTTTAAGAGGGCCAATGATTATCTGGAGGGAAGGGTTAGAAATTGTGACTTTAAATCTGAAAAAAGTGACCTATACCCATTAAAAGGATTTATGAGATGTTCCAAACATGATCGTGCTATTACCGCGTATAAATGTCAAAGTAGAAATAAAACTTGGCACCATTACTATCTGTGTACTAAACCAAAATGTCGAAGGTTCAGAGTGGATTGGGCGCACGAACAGATTAAAAACCTTTTGGATAAGATCTCTTTTACTGCAGGTATGGTTAAGGTTTACAAATCGCAGCTTGAGGCACTGATAGATAGAGAGGATGTCACAAGAAAGACTGGAATCAAGCGATTAAATGAGTCAATTGAAAACTATTGTCGTCGACAATTAAAACTACAGAATTCTTTTCTTGATGGAGATATTACCTCCGTTGATTACAATGAGATGAAGTCCAGAATTGAGTCTGAGATTAGTGAAAAAAAAGATCAACTTTCAAATTTGAAGTCTATAAAGAGTCCTTTTAAGGTGTATCTCAATAAAACTCTTCCAATGATTGAAAACCTAAGCCAGTATTGGGATGAGGCGGATGGTGAGACCAAAAGGAAAATTCTTGGTTGCATCTTTAAGGAAAACTTCGAAAATTTTGATTTTGAGAGTTGCAACCACATATTCACTCCAGAGATTGAATCTATTCTGTTGGCCAGCAAGGTTTTGAGAAATGATGTAAATAAAAAGGAGGTCAAAAATGACCTCCTGTCTATAATGGCGCCCTCACCTGGACTCGAACCAGGGACCTATTGATTAACAGTCAACCGCTCTAACCAGCTGAGCTATGAAGGCGTATTACTTGCTTTAAAAAGCGAGTGCAAAAATAAGTTTTTACTTTAAACACAAAATATTTTTTTGAAATAATTTCAAGCAATAAAAAAGTCCAACTTAAATCAATAAACAGATTGTTTGCTAATTCGAGTTGGACTCTTAGAAAAGTTACTTAATAAGTACCCCGAGCTTAAGAGAAGATGATAACGTAAATCCACCTCCATTGGTGAATACATTAAAACCATATCCTGGGTCAAAGTCAAAATAGAACTCTGGTTCTTGATAATCTCTTGGCCAATCAATTCGCTCTTTATTTTTTATTCCGTATCCAGCTCCTACATTTAAATCCAAACTGAAAATATCGCCGAAAATGTATTGTTTACCAATTTGCACTGTTAATGCAGCTTTAACGGTGGAAGTCCTTACTTCTTCTTCCAAATAATCAAATGCAGATGGATCGTAGAACATTAAGTCGCCAACGGACTCGTAATATGCCAACGATATTGTAGGTTTAACGTACATTCCACTCATTCGATGGGCATTTCTTACTTTCCGAAGATGAAAGTCAGGGCCAGCATATACTTTGTAACCAAATGAAGCGGTTACACCTCGGTCGGTATTCGATATTTCGTCTATGATAGTTCCTTGAGTCCCTAAACCAATAATTCCCAATGTTCCTTCAAGGCTGTGAAGTGGTTTGCGGCTATACTCGAATCCAAAATCTGTAAAACCGTTTAACGGTGTTAAAATACCTAGCTTTATGTTCAATGTTTTTTGCTTCTCGTAAGCTAAATCAGATATTTCTTGATCATTATTTTCTGGTCGTACTGTTTCACCAGACGAAAGTCTAATGTAGTTAACAAGTTCATTTTCCAATGCTAAAACGATACCTGGTCGGTCAGGATAGATGTATTTTACTTCTGTTGTATTGATTTCTTGTACTCTACAAACAATGATGTCAGTATTTACTTTAACAATAGTGTCTAGAGCTTGTGTTGTTTGAGCTTGAGTTAAGGTTGTACCTAATAAGCTTAAGCAAAGAATAAGGAGGAGTGTGATTGTGTTTTTCATGCTATTCAAATATAATGTTAGTACAAGGTTAGTTGATCAAAATTAAAGTATTGAATCGTATTTAAATACAGTAATTGGCTGCGTGAATCTGTTTGGTTATTATCAATATAAAGTGGATGTATGCAATTAATAAATAAGCAAAGCAGTGCAATCAAGTAATGAATAATTAAATAGTAATATGAATTATGTAGTTAAATCAACTATTTATTGAATTATGCAAAAAACAAAAAACTAGCAATGAGTTTTTTGAGCTGTATGTCGTGTATTATTTGGGTAAAATTGTGCAACTTCCTAGGGTTTCCACCTTTGCTGTTATCTTTTTACCGCTTTCAATAAATACTGCTGGTGTTGCTGCTCCTGCGAGTAGAATATCTCCAACCTTAAAATCCTGTTTGTATTTTGCTGCCAATCGCGAAGCGTTACAAACAGATAAATATGGATTATCTAGAATAGCATTGCTGCTATCTTCTTGCTTTACTTCTTTGTCAAATTTTAGGCTAATGTTTAAGTCGTTTAAGCTTTCTGGCAGTGGTTGCCATGCACCTAGCACAAATCCCGCTGATGAACAATTGTCTGCAATAACATCTTCTAATGAGAATTTAAAATTCTCATATCGCGAATCGATAATTTCAATTGCTGGGGCACAAGCCAAGATGTAATCTGGAATTTCTTCCAGGGATATTTCTCGGTCTATGTCTTTTTTCAATAAAAAAGCAATTTCAGGTTCCGCTCTAGGATGAATAAACTTCTCCATTGGCAGTTCTTCTCCTGAAGCATACAACATGTCGTCAGTTAACCTCCCCCAAATCATATCATGAACACCCATTTGTTCCATCTTTGCGAAACTGGTGAATCCCAACTTTAAACCAACGAAGTTCTCGCCTCGCTTGTATCGTTCTTCTAAGGAAATTCGCTGAATTTCATATGCTTCTTCCTCTGAGAATGTGGTAGTGAGGCTTATTTGTTCTGTCGCTTTGGCGTTTTTAGCAGCCAGATCTAATTGTAGTGCAATGCTCGAAATATCCATCGCTGCAATGATACGTACTTTACCTCTTTTAATAAAAGTTTATCTAAGGCATTAACAATTTATCAATTGTGGTAGTTCAGTTGCTCGTGAATCTTACTTTTGCAGCCATGAGTTTATTGGTAATAGGAAGTGTGGCATTTGATGCTATTGAAACTCCATTCGGGAAGACAGATAAGATTATTGGTGGTGCGGCAACCTACATCACTTTGTCAAGCAGCTATTTTGCAGATGAGGTTAATCTAGTAGCAGTTGTAGGAGGTGATTTCCCTAAAAATGATATTGCTTTATTAGAAGAGCACGGTATAAATACTGAAGGACTTCAAATAAAAGAAGATGAAAAATCATTTTTTTGGAGTGGTAAATACCACAATGACATGAATAGCCGAGATACATTAATCACGGAGTTGAATGTACTTGAAACTTTTGATCCAATTATCCCTGAATCATATCAAGGAAGTGAGTATGTAATGTTGGGAAATTTAGCACCTGATGTTCAGAGAAAAGTAATTGAGCGAATGAAGGTTAAGCCAAAACTTATTGCTTTAGATACCATGAATTTTTGGATGGATATTGCAAGAGAAGAATTGGATAAGACAATTGCGATGGTGGATGTCTTAATTATTAACGATGAAGAAGCTCGTCAACTTAGTGGCGAATACGCTTTAGTTACGGCAGCTAAGAAAATAATGGCAATGGGTCCTAAGTTTCTTATTATTAAAAAAGGAGAACATGGAGCATTATTATTCCATAAAGATCTTGTTTATTTCTGTCCTGCGTTGCCTTTAGAATCAGTTTTTGACCCGACTGGGGCTGGTGACACTTTTGCTGGAGGTTTTATTGGATATTTAGCGTCTACTGACAATGTCTCATTTGATAACATGAAGAGAGCTGTAATCTATGGGAGTGCAATGGCTAGTTTCTGTGTTGAGAAGTTTGGAACTGAACGATTGATTCGTTTAGATAACAACACCATTCAGAATCGTGTTCAGGCATTTATAGATTTAAGCCAGGTAGAGTTGAGTTTAGCAAAATAGAAAACCTGTTAAGTCTTATATTTTGTTCTTATTTTAATTGTTAAGCATTAGGCTTAATAATTATTTGAGTATTCCATCTTTTCTTTATTAGATATTCCATATTATTGAAAGTGAAAACTATGAGTAACTCTAATATTAAAAACAAGATTTGGAAACCGAAAGAAAAGCCAGAAATTTCCTGTGTTAACACCTTAATTGAGGAGCTTGGAGCTCCTAGGCTTATTGCGAATATTTTATGCCAAAGAGGAATTGATACTCCTGAGAAAGTAAAGAAATTTTATAACCCTCGTGTCTCAGATTTGTATGATCCATTTTTAATGAAGGATATGGATAAGGCAATAGAACGGATTCAAGATGCTACTGAAAAAAAAGAGGGGGTGCTGATTTTTGGCGATTACGATGTAGATGGAACTACTTCTGTGGCACTGGCGTATTCTTTTTTTAGAGACAAATTTGAACAAATTGAATATTATATCCCTGATCGTTATAAAGAAGGTTATGGAATAAGTAAGCAAGGAATAGATTATGCTAAAGAAAATGGATTAAGTTTAATCATTGCATTGGATTGTGGTATTCGTTCTGTAGAACTGATAGATTATGCAAATTCGTTGAATATTGACTTTATTATATGTGATCACCATTTGCCTGGTGATGAGATACCAGATGCGATTGCTGTTCTAGATCCAAAAAGAAGTGATTGTGAATATCCCTTTAAAGAATTAGCTGGATGTGGAATTGGTCTTAAACTTGCTCAAGCTTATTGTCAAGTGAATGATTTGGATGATCGAGAGTATTTGCAGTATCTGGATTTTACCGCTTTAAGTATTGCCTCAGACATTGTACCGATAGTAGATGAGAATCGCATTTTAGCCTATTATGGTTTACGTATAATAAATGAGCAACCTCGAATAGGAATTCGAAAATTAATTGAGGTTTCTGTGAATAAGCCTAAACTGGGCATTGGAGATTTGGTTTTCTATTTAGGTCCTAGAATCAATGCCGCGGGAAGAATGGACGATGCAAAGAGTGCTGTAAAAATGTTAATCGCCAATAATGATGAAGAGGCAATGCAATTTGCCAAGGAGTTAGAAACTCAAAACGCTCACCGAAAAACTGTTGATGCTAAAATAACCGCCGACTTACAGGAAATTGTAAGCAATAACCCTGATTTACTGAAACGAAAAACTTTGGTGTTCTATAAGGAAGATTGGCATAAAGGAGTTGTAGGAATTGCAGCAAGTCGAGCTATAGAATTATATTACAGACCTACAATAATATTAACAAAGTCGGGCGATGTTTTAGCAGGAAGTGCACGAAGTATTCCTGGGTTTGATATCCATGAGGCGTTACATCAATGCAAAGATCACCTCTTGCAATTTGGAGGGCATAAATATGCAGCTGGAATGACTTTAGAATTGTCGAGCTTAGAAGGTCTTAGAGAATCATTTGAGAAAGTAGGAGAAGAGCAGCTTACAAACGAAATGCTTACCCCAAAAGTTCATTATGATGCCCAAATGGATGTGAATGATATTGATGAAACGTTGTTGAAAAGCATTCAAAAAATGGAACCATTTGGTCCTGGAAATATGACTCCGGTGTTTCGCTCTATTGAGCTGAGTGATAACGGCACAGGTAAAATTATTGGTCAAACTAAAGAACATTTACGGCTGAATATTAAACAAAATAGTGGTCAAATTGCTGCAGTAGGATTTGGAATGGCCAATAAATTAGAAGCCATCAAAAAAGCAGACTCTTTTGAAGCCTGCTTTCAGATTAATGAAAATGTTTTTAATGGATATCGGAGCATTCAATTAATGCTAAAAGATATCCGAATTACCAACGGTACTTAATATGTCTTCTTTTTGTTAAGGCAAAATCAAAAGCAATATAACCAACAGCAGACATGTTATTTCCGCTTCCTAATCTGTTGTCTTTGTATACATTTAAAAGTCCGTAGTTGGCACGAGCACCAATTGACAATCTGTTAAGGGTTTCACTAAATCCAAAGTTAACTCCAAATCCAGCGGTAATTCCAACGTCTAAAGCTCGAGGAGTTAAATTACTTTCAGCGATTGGGTCATCAGCTGCTGCCCACGTTGCAACAACCACAGGATCTGCAAATGAACTTACTGAAAGTCCATAAGAAACATATGGTCCACCTTCAACAAAAAATGCTGAGTTTGGCTGTCCTACCACGTATGGTACAAGCTCTTTCTTTCTAAAAGGAGCGTTGTAATGCACAGTTAAAGGTACTTGAATATATGTTCCTCCTGCATCAAAATAAATCATATTGTTGTCTGCATCAAAAACGTTCGTTGGTACTTGGTATGCACGGGTGTCTAGCAAGATATCTCCTTCCAAAATCATTCGTTTTGAAATTTGATGCTTGTATCCTAGTCCACTGTTTATTGAGATACCGGATTGTGATCCACTGTATCCTGGGAATAATGCTAATCCCCCTCCACCTTTAAGCGTTAACCAGTTTTGACCTTGAACGGATGCTACTGAGAACGCAACACTTAATAATACAAATAGTAATTTTTTCATCCTAAAAATTTTATAATTCGACAAATATACTTCAAAACGAATATTACTTATCCATTAGTGTGCTACTTTTGAACACATAATGCGACTGAAAGCTGAAAACCTTGTAAAACAGTATAAGAAACGGAAAGTTGTTAATCAGATGTCTCTAGAAGTAGAGCAAGGAGAGATAGTAGGATTACTTGGACCAAATGGGGCTGGAAAGACTACGACTTTCTATATGGTAGTAGGCTTAATTAAGCCAGATGAGGGAGAAGTATTTTTAGATGATGAAAACATTACTAAAAATGCGATGTATAAACGTGCTCAAAAAGGAGTTGGTTATTTGCCTCAGGAAGCATCAGTATTTCGTGATTTAACAGTGGAGGATAATATCCGAGCTGTTCTCGAGATGACCAATAAACCAAAGCAAGAACAAATTGAAATTACGGAATCTCTTATTGCTGAGTTTGGTTTGGAAAAAGTACGAAAAAATCTGGGCAAGGTTTTGAGTGGAGGAGAGCGACGTAGATGTGAAATTGCAAGAGCCTTGGCTTCTGAACCCAAGTTCATATTGCTCGATGAGCCATTTGCTGGTGTGGACCCTATTGCTGTTGAAGATATTCAGGAAATAGTAAAAAAGCTTGTAGACAAGAATATTGGAGTTTTAATAACCGATCATAACGTTCATGAAACATTAAGTATAGTAGATCGTGCGTACTTGCTATTTGAAGGAAGATTACTGAAGAAAGGGACAGCAGAAGAATTAGCTGCCGATGAAATGGTTAGGACGGTCTATTTGGGTAAAAACTTTGAGTTAAGACCCTAGTTTCTTAGTTGCCAAAATACTCTTTTACCTTTCGTTGATAATATGGCTGTAATTCGGGTGATACCGTTTTGAGTAATTCCGATTCTTTTTGTTTCTCTTCTAAATATTTCTGAATGCTCGGAGGTATTGGACGTTCAATATCTTGTCCTTCATTTGAGCTTCTTTTATTGTCTTGTTCCTGCTCTCTTTCAGACTTTTCGTGTTCACTTAATTTGATTTCTATTTGATTTAGTTTTTTGAAAGTTTCCGAGTTTAATCGCTTGTAATACATGTCTTTTTCTAGATCATCCATCATGTCTTGTGTTTTTTTCAAATCACCTAAACTTCCCCCGCTTCCTTCTTTTTTAAGTTCACGCTCTAAATCTTGCATTTTTTTACGAATTGCGGCTTGCTGAGCGGCCATTTGTGCAAATTCTTTGCTCGATGGATTCTTCCCTTTTGCCTTGCCATCTTTCATAGATTCTAGTTGCTTCGCCAACTCTTGTTGCATCTTTTTAATTGCATTCATGTTGGGTTTGGTAGGTTTCTTACCACCAGCACTTCCTGGTTTTTTACATTCACTTTTTGGTTTACCCTTATTTTGTTTCATTGCCATCATCTGCTGTTGCATTTGCTTTAATGACTCACTTAGCATTAATGCTAAGTTATTGTATCCAGTCATGGCATTTTGTTGGTGAACCAAAGCATTATTCGTAAATCGTTCCCCTAAGTATTCCAAAGATTTATCTAAATTTTCATTTACATTGGCAATTTCTTCATTTACAAAATGTTGAATTTCAGGGTTACGCTTGCTTAAAGCGAAAAGTGAGTCTTCCACCATCTTGGTTTCGTCTTTTATTTTCCGTTGATCTTGTCGTAGTTCAATATATTTAGCACTGTAATTTTTATTCTCCTTAAACCCTTCTATTACCGTTTCTTGATCGAAAGAAAGCTGAACTAAGTTTTCAAGGATTTGTCGTAAGTTGTTCAAGTCTTCCGTCTTTTGCTCTTCCATCGATTCTTCCATCTCACTTCGCATTTCATTTGCCATCTCTTGCATTTCTTCTGCCGCATCTTCCATCGATTCGCTCGCTTTATTGTTCTTCCCTTTTTGTATCTGATCAGAACCTTCTTGCATCTTTTCAGACACTTTATCTTCTTGTTCTTTTTTGTCTTTTAGGTCCATAGGACTTTCCAAATCATCATTCTTTTGTTTTATATCCTCAATGTCTTTTTTTACTTCTTCAAATTCCTCTTTTAATTTCTCTTGCTCAGCTTTTAGTTCCTCCTTAGATCCTTTTTTCTGATCTGTTTTATCTGCAAGATCTTTTTCTTTTTTGGCTAAATCATTCAACTTGTCGATTGTTTCATTGAGTTTTTTCTCTAGTTCTAATTCCTTAAAGAGCTCTAGCATACGATCCATTTCTTTGCTTAACTCTTTTTGACTAAAACTAAACTCTTCCATAGCTTCTTGGAGTTCATCCTTTTTATTTTCTTCTAAAAGTTTTTGGATTTTCTCCATCAATTCTTTGGTTTCTTCATCCAAGACTTCATCCATTAGTTTTTCCAGTTCTTTCTGTTTCTCTATGAAATATTCGTCAACTGGTTTGAACTCATCTTCTTTTAAGTTTTTTTCTAGATTCTTGTCTATCGAGTTCTTTATTTTTTCCTCAAGTTCTTTTTGTTGATCCAAAAGATCCTGAATTTTCTTTTTATCATTCCAATCCAAGTTCTTTTTTTCCGTTAGCATTTTCTCAATGCTGTTTATTTCTTTTTCAAGTTTGGTTGCTTCAGATTGTGCACCTGCAAAGGCATTTTTTATTTCTTCGTTTGATTTCTCAGTTTCTTCCTTTATTTCTTTTAAGGAAGGTGCTCGATAGGTGCTCACATTTGTTTTTGCTGATTTAGCTCCATTTACAGCATCGTTGTCCCAAACGGTAAAATAGTACTCAATTTCATCTTCAGCTTCCACGTTTAGTGTGCTCAGGTTCCAATAGTGATAAAAATTTTGATTATTTATTGAGTTGATTATTCTAATAGATGAGCTTCCTGTCTTTCCTTTCTTTTCTGGATTATTCGATTTTTTAAACCGATAGTTGAATGTTAGTCGGCTAAAACCGTGGTCGTCACTAATATCTCCTAAAAAGTAAAATATCTTGTTGCTTAGACTATCTGCTTTTTTGCTAGCAGAAATGTTTGGGTAATCATCGGGAATTACATTTATCTGGTAGCGAACGGAATCCCCTTTTTTAACGTCTGTGTTTTGAGTGTTTACAAGAATGGTCTCAGACTTTAAGAAACGTTTAGAAAAGCTTAGCTTGTTTACGCTTTCATTCACAATTTTGAGTTGAGGTAGTGTTGCGATGGAATCAACATTTTTTGTGTTGAAATTCCACTTTATTTTGGTTCCCTGTGGTACATTTAGCTCTCCAATGTTTTTATAGGTTTCGTTTGGAATTCCAAGGTAAGAAGGGTAAGTAACTTCCATGTTGTATCCAACTAAACTTGGTTTTAATAAGATGGGAATCTGGTATTCTTTACTTGTAAAACCTCCCGCTTCAAAGAATATACTCTTAGTGTCTTGAACGTTTTTAAGTTGAAATGAGAATTTACCTAGGTCCTGAGATCTCATTTTGTAGCGT
>JABDQY010000014.1 GCA_013042025.1 Bacteroidia bacterium | reverse complement strand
GACAAATATACGTGGTCTGAAAAGTTTACAAGTAAGAATTACAAAAGACCTAGTTTAGCTATTCAGATTATATAATACCTCTACCAATAAGTAAGAATCTATAATATATAGCAAGGAGACTACAAGTAGAATTCCTGAAACAATATTTTTATATCGCACAGTGGACAATCCTTTTGAAAATGTATAGATTAAAGAATACAATGCAGGAAAAGTATAGTGCAGTTTCATATAGGTAAAGTCGCGATACATTGAACTGAAGACTATTACAAAGCTTACAAAACTTAAAAGAATGATGAGGTGCTTAGTTGATTCCAAAGAATGTGATATAATGGATTCTTTAATTAAAAGGAACAATCCAAAAAGAAAGATTAAGACCAATGGTAAATGAACGAAGTAATTAATCCGAGCAATTTGATTGGGAAACTCATTTGCTGGCGTCCAGGAATTTGGGTGTCTTTCAAAAAAGTAGTTTGAGAATTGACCGTAAAACTGGGTAAACATGGAAGTTCGATGAGTTGGATAGTCCACAGATTCGTAGTGATTGAAAGGTTCTTCAATTAAGCTTTTGAAATGAAAAGTACCAAATGCTGAGGCAAAAGACTCAACTCCCGGTCGACCATTGAAACTTGTCTTTTCAAAAATAGAAGGTAGCGGTTGTTTTTCTCTAGGAATCGCAAATGCATCTCCATATTGATTATATTTTTTCACAAACCCTCCAGCGAAAAGAGATATAAACCAAAGCAGGAATAAAGGAGCTATCTTTTTAATTGATTTATAGGAATTGTGTTTAATGATAGAAGCGAGTATAAAAAGACTACTGATGCCTAGGAATACAAGATGATTTCCCTTCGTCGCAACCCCTAAAATTATGAAAATACATAGCACATAGATGTTCGTTTTTCTTGCATTCAAGTTGATAAGAAAATAGGAAATACCAAGACCAAGTAAAATGCCAAGGTTGTCGTTTGTGCCAAGAACGTTGACACTAATTAATTCAGGATTTAAGGATGCAAAAAGCATGAGGCTGAATCCCAATAAGGAGTTAAACTTAAACTTTTGTATAATCAGGAGCATCACAAAAAGCACTGATATCCCTATAATAAGGTTTACAACTTGGATGGTTATAAGTAATTCAACTCTTGTTGAAAGATTAAAAACTGAGGTTAAACTTTTTATAATTGAGAAGAAAAGAGGAGGTTGAAAGCATTCCAAGCAGTCTAAGGCGTTTGGAAAGTTCCCCGTTTCTATCCAACGTTGGATTGGTTCGATATAATCGTCTGTGGTTCTTCTGCTAACAAGAAAGAGAGCGAGTCTGTTAAGTGCCCCGAGGGTAAAAGCCACCCAAAAAAGATTTCCTTGAAATAGGAGTGATTTTAAGTTTACCCGAATGGACTTCATTAAAGCAAATATAGATTGCTGAAACTTTTCAATTGGCTTTGTATCATTTCAAGAAAACTATCACCAAGGTTAAACAAGAATCCAAATTGACAATTTAATGTTTTACATTTGTTGCGAAATAATGTCACCATTCATTCTGGTTATTCTTATGCTCGTTCTCTCTGCCT
Organism: Bacteroidia bacterium; assembly: GCA_013042025.1. Classification (GTDB taxonomy): domain Bacteria; phylum Bacteroidota; class Bacteroidia; order NS11-12g; family UBA9320; genus UBA9320. The sequence goes on along the minus strand of JABDQY010000014.1, from coordinate 1,713 downwards.
TTTTTTCTGGCTTGGAAATAGCATTTGTATCTGTAAACAAATTACGTGTTGAACTTAAAAGCAATCAGGGTAAGCATTGGGCTAAAATGCTTTCGAATTATATAAAGTCTCCCTCAAAATTTATCAGTACTATCTTAGTAGGAAACAATGTTACCTTAGTTATATATGGTATTACCATGGAAGAGATAATCCGGCCTCAGTTTGAATACATGGGCTCATCTCTTGCACTGATTATAGCAACATTAATTTCAACAGGTATTGTTCTTATAACTGCAGAATTCTTACCAAAAGCTTTGTTTCGTCTAAACCCTAGTGGAATACTTAGCTTGCTTATTTATCCATTTCAGTTGTTTTATTTCTTTTTGTGGCCTTTGGTGCAATTGGTAATTTGGTTGAGCAGTAGTATTTTAAGCAGAGTTCTAAAAACAGATTTTACAGAAAAAACTCCAGCATTCAGTAAAATAGATTTAGATCATTTTATTTCCCAATCATCGCAGCATACTTCGGATGAAGAAGATCCAGATGTGGACACTGAAATATTAAAAAACGCACTTGATTTTGGAAATGTTAAGGTCCGAGATTGTCTAGTGCCTAGAACAGAAATAACCGCAATTGATATTAGTACTTCAATAAAAGAACTGGAGCAAACTTTTGTAGACTCACAACATTCTAAGATTCTTGTTTACAAAGAAAATCTAGATCATATAATTGGTTACGTACATCACCTTGATCTGCATAAAAAACCAAAGAGTGTTAAATCAATTTTAATTCCAATTCTAATCACCAATGAATCAAAGTCTGCAAATGATATGCTCAATGAGTTCTCTAAGACTCAAAAAAGCATCGCGTTGGTAGTAGATGAATATGGTGGTACTGCGGGTGTAATAACCCTGGAGGATATAATGGAAGAAATATTTGGTGAAATTGAGGATGAACATGATGAAATAGATCTCGGAGACGAAGAGGCATTGGATGAAACCAAATACTCTTTTTCGGCTAAATTGGAGGTTGATTATCTAAACGAAAAATATGACCTCAATATTCCTGACGGAGATTATGAAACATTAGGTGGTTTTGTGGTTGCCAATTTGGAAGAAATTCCTAGCGAAGGAGAAGTGTTCATCATTGATAACTTTGAAATTAAAGTTACAGAAGCTAGCGATAAAAAAATCGAAATGCTTGAGTTAACAGTCTTGGAATGATTGCCTTGTTTCGCTAATGATGTCATTTTCACGTCATTATAGATTATCTGTGCAACGAACGGATACTTATAGGTATCTAATTCTTCAAACGACTTACTCAATATGAAAAATTTAACTCATTTAACAATTCTTGTTTTAGCTCTTTTTATTTGTTCAACTGCACAGGCAACTCATGTTATGGGCAGTGACATATTTTATAAACACATTTCTGGAATGAAATATGAAATAACGGTCAAGTATTATCGAGATTGTAGAGGAGTTGCATTCTCAAATCCCAGTGGTGCTTCGAGAATCAAATGTGAGAATGGAACAACCAGCATGAGTTTGTCCTTAAGCTTAAATGCGATTAATGACATTACGCCCGTATGTGATACAATAGGTTCGCCATGCGATCCTCAAAATACGTTTGGAACTGGAGATGGAGTTGAAGAACACATATATGTAGATACGGTTGATTTTGGTGTTGCACCATTCAACGCACTTTTAAGCTATACTGGAGACATCATTATTC
>JABDQY010000009.1 GCA_013042025.1 Bacteroidia bacterium | reverse complement strand
ACGTTAAATCAGGGCATTTATTTTATCGAAGTAGTAAGTAGTAAACAAAAAGCTTCAAACAAAGTAGAGAAGTTTTAATCTAATAAAACACTTCCCCGTTAATAGTCTACATCAGGCTAATTAAAGGCCACCTTTAGGTGGCCTTTTGTATTGTATATTTTTTACAACCAGAATGTTAATATGAAGGATTGGATTAGGATTACATCCAATTCACTTTTGGAAGCTATAATCAATAAAAATAGCTAAAAATCAATTTTAAAAGCTTGTTCTAAAAAATGGAGGTCACTCCTAAAATGGGAATATGTTGATTGCTAGGAGTATTGCTTTCTACTTAAATACTATACTAATATACTCATAGTCAGAAGTTTAATTAAACAACTAGTTGTTGGCACAGCGTTTGTCTTTAGATATTGGAATAATAAACTACTAATGCGTAAAGCTATAATCCTATTTTTTGTCTTACTTGGTTTGCAATCATTTTCGCAAACCCTGACATTGGATAGTACAGAATCTTATTGTCAGAATTCTGGTACGATTACCGTACAAGTTGATTCTGGGAATTCGTCCTTTTCGTATGAAATTTATAATGGTCCAACAGGAGCATCTGCTCAAAGTTATCCGGTAACAATTTTGTCACCAGATAGCACAGCAACATTTTACGACTTAATTCCAGGATTCTATTATCTGAAGGTGGTAGATCAAGATACAACTTTATACGATTCAATAGAAGTTACAGGAGCTTATAACGAGCATGATTTTAATTTAGGGGGAAGTGTTTTATCATGTGAAAACGACAGCAATGGAATGATTTATGTTCAGTCGTCTATGGATGGAAGAGCACCTTTTAGCTATCAAATAATTGCACCTGATACATCTGCGATTCAAACATCAGATACGTTTTATAATTTACCTATTGGTACCTATACCGTTAGGATGTTTGATAGTTGTACAAATTATCAAACAAGAGATTATACCCTATATTCAGACTACACTCCTATAAATATGTGGATGAGTGGAAGTCAATTAGAAATAGGCTGCGACTCTTCACGTTATCAAATGCGTGCAGAGAATGGAACTTTACCTTATAGATATTTGGTGGAAGATCCAACAAATGCTGGAAGTTACATAGTTGACACTTTATCAAATAGCGATAGAATGTATGTTTATTTACCTACAGACTATACTTCTTCTGGTTCAGCAACATCATACAAGTTTATTGTTGAAGATAATTGCGGTGAGCAGGACTTTGAATTTGACGATTACTATGATTTTGGGTTAATAAATGTTTGGACTTCAGGCAGTGATTACAAAGAAGGGTGTGATTCAGTTTGGTTTAGATTAAATCAAGATGATGGGACTTCACCATATACCTATTCTGTAATCGATCCTACTAATTCGTCAAATACAATATTTGATTCTACCACCACAGAATCTAATGTTTGGATTTTACTTCCGATTGATTTCACAAATTCGGGTTCATCTACCGTATATGATTTTGTTGTAGTTGATGCATGTAGTAAGACAGATACTGTTCAGGATTCTTATGACGAAGACGAGGATTTATATATGACATCAAGTCACGAGGAAGTTATGATAAGTTGCGACTCTACGAGTATTTGTGTAGGAGCAAGTAGAGGGAAAGGCCCGTATAGATATAAGGTGGAACACCCATCGAATCCTGGGCAATATATAATTGATACAATAAGTTCTTCAGCAGACATATGCTTAGAGCTTCCTATTGACTACCTCGGGACAGGTTCGGCAACAAATTATACGTTTTGGGTGTATGATGATTGTGGTGATTCTGCAACGGTATCTAACAAGCACGAAAATTATATAAGCACTAGCGATAACGGATATTGTGGATATCAAACTGTAACACTAGGGGGTAGTTGGTCCAGAACTCAAATGTTGGATTCATTTTATTTCGAACTTACTCCAGACACTTTAGGAATAGGAAATAGATGGTATTCATCTGCAGATAAAAGTATAAGTTACTTAATCAAATGGGATACTTTCCCTCTTGGTTCTTATGATTGGACTGTTATTACACAATGTAACGATACATTCACGGGAAATATTGAAGAACACAATTGGCCTCTAGATTCCATTGAAGTTGAATGGGAATCGGCTTATTGTGGTGTTGAACAAGGGCATATAGATGTTGAAGTGATACGAAATCCGAATACACCTATGGGTCCATATTATTATAGGTTATACCAAAATGGAAATGTTATTGATTCAATAATGAATACAAATGACAGAACAAAAACCTTTTCTGATATAGATAATGGTACTTATACCGTACAAGTTACAAATGTTTGTGGTGATGTTGTAGAACAAACAGTAACATTAACTGGGGGGGTTACTATGACTTTATCAAATACTACAGTTCCGGGCTGTGGTTTAGGAGATTCTAAAATTGAATTGAATGTAACTACAAACTTGCCTAGTGGTGATATTCAATATAACTTATACGATAGCACTGGGAAATATCTCAAAGATCAAACAACAAATGTGTTTTATAATCTATATAGTGAGAAATACATTGTAGGCATTTCAAGTAAGAATCATAACTGCATGGTATTGGAAGATACTGTTGTGATTCCAGAATACAAACAACCCGAAATAGATGCAAAATCTTTAGGCTGTACCAATGGTACAATTTCAATAAATGCATCTGCAAGTTTTGGTGTTGCTCCGTATACCTATTGGTTACGTGATCAAGATAGTGGTTTTGCTGTTATTAGAGGTCCTGTTTCGTACGACACTTTTATAGGTTTAAGTATATCAACAAATTACAATGTTCTTGTTGAAGATGCTTGTGGGAATACTGCAAATGCAGGAGTGTCACCATATACTCCGGAAGTTAATTTAATTTCCAAAGAAGGAGATAATTGTAGAGGACAGTTTATCAAAATTGGTACTGATACAATGTTGCAGTCGCAATTTAGTTGGACGGGACCAAATGGATTTACAAGAAATGGAAGACGAATTAAGTTTCATCCAGTAACTGCATCAAATGCAGGTGAATATATATTAACTGCCAACATACTTGGTGGTTGCTTAGTCTTAAAGGATACTTTTGAAATATTTGCGGATACTGCCACCGACGCTTATGTTTATCCTATTACAGGTAGTTGCTTATTTGATTCTGCTAGATTAGATCTCAGAGGGAATTCACCACTTTCCAGTGAAACTGGGAAATGGACCATTGTGTCTGCTCCATTTGGTGCAAATTATTCATTTATAGATCAATCGGATTCAGTGACTTCTTTGATCACTGATATGAATGGAACTTATGTGCTTAGATGGACAATAAAAACTGCACGAAACTGTAAGTCATATAGTGAAGTATCATATTACTTAGATTGTAATCCAAATCAAATTACAGGAACGGTGTATTATGACAAGGATGCCGATCAGAGTCTAGATGCTGGAGAGAAACGAACAAAAAATGTTTTAGTTCATCTATATGATGATGTTAACCATAATGGAATATTAGAAACAGGAGAAGCAATTTCAATAGATAGTGTGCTAACAAATGGGTCTGGATTCTATGTGTTTAATCCTCAGTTTAGCGGAGATACTGCAAGTTATATTATCAATGTAGATACATTAACCTTACCTAGTAATGCGAGTTTAACTACGGATAATATAGAAGTAGCGAGCTTTACCAGTGGCGGAAATGTTGATGCCAATAACGACTTTGGGCATAATAAGTGTTGGATTAATTCTGGCATATCATCTCCAAGTATAGGTTGTGCAGATGAAGATCAGCTGTTTGCAGCAAGTCCGGCGGTATCTGGCGGAAGCTATCAATGGAGCTTTACTGGTGGAAGTCCAGCGGCAAGTACATCAGCAAGTCAGCTAGTTCAATGGAACTCAGCAGGATTTTATGATGTGGAACTGATTATTAATGATGCTACATGTATCGATACGTTTACCACATCCATAGAAGTTAAAGCGGCGGTTCTAGCAGCAGCCGTTCCAAGTGATACGGTATGTAGAGGAGGATCAGCAACCCTAGATGGAAGTGCTAGTACTGCTACAGGTGTAAGTTATACCTGGAGTGTACTAAGTGGAGATGCATTTAGTATAGATGCAAATGGAACAAGTACAGCACCAACAGTAAGTCCGTATGTAACTACTGTTTATAGACTTACGGTAATAGATACAGCCACAGGATGTAGCAATGCAGCTTTTGTATCTGTAAATGTAGATGTAAACCGTAATCCAATCGCTGATATCTCAGCAACTGGAGGGAGCATATGTTCTGGAAGTGAAATCGTATTGGATGGAGATGGAAGTAGCCAAGCAGCTACAACGAGCAATGCTATAACCTATGAGTGGTTTGAAAACACAATAAGTATAAGCAGTACAGATAGTATTCATAGAGAACTAGTTGGAACAACTGCAACAGATTTTGCACTTGTAGTAACCGATGCAGTAACAGGGTGCGACGATACAGCAACCTTAAGCAGAACAGCAATAGTGTGTACTAATTCAATAACAGGAGCGGTATGGTTCGATGAAGATGAGGATGAAGTTATTGATGCCTCAGAGTTCGGACAAATAGGAACGATGGTTTACTTGATAGATGATGCAAATGGTAATGGAGATTTGGATACAGGAGAGGCTGTATTGGATTCAGCAAGTACCGAGTTTGGAGGAACCTTTGGGTTTACCACAGACTATATCGATGGCACATACAATTATATCATTGCTCCAGATACATTTACCTATGCACAAAACGCATATCCAACTACCGATGCAATAGAAACTGCAAGCTTTAGTACAAGTAATCAAACCGATGCTGGAAACTACTTTGGGTTTGGTATCAATGATTGTACAGGAGCAGTAGACAATGTAGTAGAGAATACAACAGGAGAGAGTCCGTATAATGTAACAGGAGCTCCAGATGGTAACGTATTAACATTGGATTACAATGAGTATGTAACCGTAGACTTGGTAGATACCATCAATGTAGGAAAGAATGTAGATTTAGATTGGGAGGGAACCGGAACAGGAACCAGCAATCTAGAGGTATATCAATCGGTAGACTTAATAACCTGGACAGGACCAATCAATAAGAGTACAACAAGCACAGGAATAATTACCACAACTATTACTACGACAGATTCGGCGAGATACTTGAGAATATTAAATCCAAATGGACTGAGTATCCAAATAGATGGTTGCGATTACAATTGTAGCATAGCTCCAGTGCCAGTAGAGCTGATAAGCTTACAAGCCAAGGTGCATGGATTAGAAGATGTGATGGTGAGTTGGGAAACAGCTACTGAGTTAAACAATGATTATTTCAAAGTAGAGCGAAGATATGAGTACGAGGAAGAGTTTACCGAAATAGGAGAGGTAGATGGACAAGGAACAACCAATAGTATCACAAGATACAATTACTTGGATACAGACAATAAATGGTTGAGTCCAGTGGTGTATTACCGACTGAAACAAGTAGACTATGATGCAACGGTAAGTTATACCTATCAGGTAGCAGTTGAAAGAGAAGGAGATATAGAGGTAATCTTATATCCAAATCCAGCTCAAGAAGAAGCAACCTTAGCAGTGTTTGGAGAAGAGCAAGTTGAAAGTGTACGTGTTTACGATGTATATGGTAAAGACTTATCAGGAGATATAAACATCAGAGAAACGGATGGATTCTACACTTTAGATGTAAAAGGATTAAGAAATGGAACCTATATGGTTCAAATAACTACCGCAAGTCAATCGGTAACCGAGCGACTGGTAGTAGGAAGATAATTGAACTGAAAGGTTCGTAAAGATAAGATTGAGTCATGCCCCGTTTATGGTTTCAATTTTACTAAGAAAGGTCACCGAAAGGTGACCTTTTTGTTTTTAGTTAGGTGATAGTCAGTAGATGAAAACACCCATCTGTAACAAAATGAGTAAAAGCATTTGTGATTGAATAGGTTGTGTTTTGATTTATAAAAACGACCCATTAGCTTATATGCAGAAATATTTTCTAAATAGAAGAATTTATATCAAAAAATATGATGAATCGACCTATTAAAAAAATAGCCATAAATATCTAGTATACAATTAGTTATGATTGGTTATTTAAGTGTGGCATAAATGTTGTTATTTGATTGTTGATTAACTACGCCAATACAATCGAATATCGATAGATTGAAAGTAGGAAGATAAGATAATCTTCAAATGACGATTATTAAATCTTAAAACGTATTACTTATGAAGAAATTAACAATTTTAGCGATTGCAGTATTTTTTACAATGCTTGGTTATTCCCAAACTTGTACAAACTATGCAGTTTCAATTGCTGACGTTCAAGGAAATGTATCTAATGACTTTTATTCCTTAGGACCACCTAATGGGCAAGGTACTGTTTTCTCTGAAGGGCCAAGTGGTCCGTATACACGTGTTGTATGGGATTTGGGTACATTTGTTGACTCTGGGACAACAGTATGTTTTCAAGTGAGAATCAACAACTGTTCAGGAACAACTTCTTCAAATGCAAAATATTCAATATGGCTTGCTCCAGATGGCGTCAACCCACATAGTTCTATTTACACCCTACAAGACTCAATTACAACATCAAGTTCAACATGGACCACAGTTTGTGTTAATACGGTAGAGGCTTGTCGTTATTTTAAAATATCTGATGATGGAGAATGCTCATTTGAAGTTGATAATATTACATATAATGGCAATTGTGGGTTTAATGAGATTGATGGGTATGTATGGGAAGATATTAATTATGATCAAAACATTGGTGGCAGTGAAGTAAAGGCTTCGAACAAGAAAGTTTTTTTATACCACGATTTAGATAAAGATGAAGTTATAGACATCAACGAAGCTAATGCGATAGATTCTACTTTGACAAATGCTGCAGGATTTTATTCTTTTTCAAGACCCTTTGATGATTCAATGTCTTATGTAGTTCGAAAAATTCAATCATCATCAGATGATGCTGATGAAATTAGTGGAGTTGCAAGTATTTCGAACAGCAATGCTGATTTTAGCACTGAAAATAGCGGATTCAGATTCACAAACATTTCAATTCCTAAAAATTCGATTATTCAAAAAGCATATTTAGCGTTTACAGCTGCAAATACAACTACTGGTAATACTAATTGTACAATTAAAGGACATGATGTTTCAAATTCAAGTGCATTTTCGAGTGTAACAAATGGAATTAGTGGGAGGTCAACCACTACGGATAGTGTCAATTGGGCTGTTCAAAGTTTTACACAAGATAATGGTTATACAACAGCTGATGTCTCAAATATAATTCAAGAAATTGTTGATAGGAGCGATTGGAGTAATGGTAATGCATTGAGTCTTTTGTTTTTCGGAGGAGGTGGAGGATCAAAGTCGGCCTATATGTACGATGTGAATTCTCAAAGAGCTCCGACTTTGGTAATTGCATACCTAGAATCAACAGATGAATACTACAATGTTTCTACAAATTTGTCTAGCTACACAGAATCAACAGTTATGTCAACAGATAATATTGAGTCGGCAGGATTTGACCGATCAGGAAATCTTGATGAAGACAATAATTTTGGTTTTACCCCACCTAATGAAATATCAGGGAAAGTATTTTACGATAAAGGAAGAAACGGAGTTAAAGGAAGCAATATTGGCCAGTCAGATGTAATGGTTTATTTAATGGAGAATGTAGATTCTGCTAGCCTAGTGGCTAATGTAAATGATAGTGTAAATTTAGCTTTTTATTCTGTTTTTGAAAAATACAATAACTGGAGATTTAGGGTAAAGAATGAAGGTAGCTCACCTGCTATGTGGGAGGTTCGCCTTTTAAATGCCAACTATGTGTTGGACACGTCAAATATTGAATATGCTGATGATTTTAATTTCATAAAAGTAAACCATGGAGATGGTACTTATGATTACTCTTTTAAGGGGAATAGCCAACTCGCAGCAGGACAACAAACCGAAATATTTTGGTGGGAAGGATCTGATTTTGCTGCAGATATGAATTCTGACGGATTTGAATTGGAAGGAACAGTTTCATTGGATACTGCCTTTAGTAGCGGAATTGTAACTACTGCAGTTACTGATGCCAATGGAGATTATACGTTATACGCTCCTTATACTGGTGGCACAGATACCTTTTTTATTACTACCGACCATCCAAGCTATGGAGATCAGGTAGACTTAACTACAAGTAACTTGCAAACGGCTATTTTCTCGGAAGGTGGAAATTCAGATCCAAACAACGATTATGGATTCAATGGAACGTTGAAGATAACAGGGTTTGTGTTTGCAGATGATAACGCTGATGGTGTTAAACAAAAATCAGAAATAGGTGAGCCGGATGTTGATATCTACTTATATGAAGATAGCAATAACAATGATACCTTAGAAGCAACAGAGATGACTGTTTTAGAAACAGCGACAACCAATCAAAGAGGGAAGTACAGGTTCAAAGATTATTTCTTTGGAGATAGCATGAGTTATATTGTATCTTCAGAATTGAATGATTACCCCAACGATGTTTTACAAACTACCGACAACTATGAGGAGGCAACGTTTGTTACTTTCAATACGGTAAACAGGCACAATAACTTTGGGTTTGTCGATTACAATGTGATAACAGGATCTGTTTTTGATGATATAGATAAAGATCAGGCTTATGATGGAGGAGAAAACGGCACCCAAGGAGTAAGTGTATTCTTATTCAGTGATACAGATAACGATGGGGAATTAGATGTATCAGAAACAACACCAATTGACACAATGATAACTGATGCAAATGGAGATTATTCGTTCGATTGTTTTTATACAGGAGGAACAATGAGCTACATTGTAAATATTGATACCAGCACTTTACCAATAAACACTAGCTTAACAACCGATAACATAGAAACAGCAAGTTTTAATGGTGGTGGGAATGAAGATAATAATAACGACTTCGGTCACGGTGATATAACGCCTTTGCCAGTAGAATTAACCAGTTTTCAAGCTGAACTTGAAGGTAAAGATGATGTATTGGTGAGTTGGGAAACAGCATCAGAATTAAACAATGCATATTTCAATATTGAGCGTAGATATGAAAATGAACAAGAGTTTACGACAATAGGTACGGTTGCAGGTGCAGGTAGCAAAATGAGTAAATCATCCTATTCTTTCTTAGATGAAGAAAATTATTGGCTAAGCTCAACAGTTTATTATAGATTAATGCAAGTTGATTTTGATGGAACGCAATCGTATTCGAACATTGTAGTATTAAATACTGAAGATAGGTTAGATGTTTTGCTTTATCCAAATCCTGCAGCAAGCACAGTTTCAATGATATTTACTGGAAAAGCTAAAATTGAAGATGTTAAAATCTATGATGCATTTGGTATGGATGTATCTGGAAATGTAACTATCTCTGGAGAGAAGGGAGTGTTTTCTCTAGAAACTGAAGCACTTCGGAATGGTACATATATTATTCAAATTGTAAAAAATCATAACACGCTAACAAGAAGATTGGTTGTAGCACATTAGACACAACTTTTTAAAACGCGGTAGGGGAGAACCCCAAAACATCGCAAAGAATATTGATGAAGGTCACCGAAAGGTGACCTTTTTGTTTTCAGAAATTTTAATACCATTTTTTAGGTATAAATCATTTCCTTTAAAGTTGTAAGTATCTAATTTAGAAGCTAGTGTAATCTTTCTTGAAATGAGGAGAATATACCCAAATATAGTGAATTGTATTAGGTTGAATATATCGCTATTTAAAAAGCCGTATTTTTGCTTTAGGCAATTCAAAGAAATTTGAGGCGTCTATGGTTAGCATAAGTAGTGTTAATCACCCTTATTATTTATTATACAGTTATGGTTAACTTGCTTCAAAAATTTGCACATTCAAGTGCATTAAATCACCGATTAAATAAGGCTCGTTTTGGAGTTTTATTAGCTTTTATTATTGGTTTCCAGTTCAATTCGGATGCACAATTCAACGTAATTCAAGGAACACACAACATTCCAATTACACAACTTAACATGACAAGGAATGGAACCGTAGTGGTTCAAAATTCTGGTAATCTGTCTACAATAGCAACTACGGATGCTATAATCTTAGATAGTATCATTATTAATGATGGTGGTACGTCAGTAACTTTAGATGAATTCATTTCAGGTGGGGCGTATATTGCTAATAATAATTTTTCGTCGAGTGTAACGGGAGTTGGTGTGTATAACCAAGGAACAGAGGTTTTGGCAAGTAATCAAACTGCTTGGGAAACTGAAATGGAAGGCGTTGCAAATGATGCAAATCTCTTACATTATTTGTTCTATGATGGTTCAACAAATGTTCCATCAGGTGCAGATTTTGATGTTAGATGGGCACGAGGTCTAACCAATGATGAGTATATTGTTGTTTCTGAAAGAGATGGTAATACATATTTTACGATAACACCGTTAGGTCCGGACGGTAATGTGATTTCAGGAGCACGATCGCTGCGTTTTGGTTTTCAAACTGGAACAACTTCTTCGAATGGGAATAACCGATACGATTGGAATTTTAGATATTCTTCTCAAGGAAGATCAGGTACACAACCTCAATACATGAGTGTTGTTGATGTTAGTTTGTTCAACACGTCGCAACCGATATATGGTTTAAGAATTGATAATAACGGAGATGCTGATGTTAAATTTTATGGCATGTCTCCAGATAGTACAAACGATAATCCTATTAATCCTAAAGTTCCTGGAATAATTGGAAATATCTTTAACGATGCAGATGGTTTAACAGATAACACTGTTGATGGTACTCCAATTCAAGTTGCAAGTTCAACTAACTTATATGCCAGTTTATTGAATTCTTCTGGATCCGTAATTAGCACTGAGGCAGTGAATGCTAGCGGAGAATATGCATTCTTGAACATTGAATCGGGGAGTTATTCTGTTGTGTTGCATACTACTTCAGCAGGCAGTTCAACGGCAGCTTTACCATCCAATTGGGTGAATACAGGTGAGAACGATGGACTAGGAGCAGGAAGCGATGGTACAATAAATGGAATATTTACTGGAATAGCGGTAACAGATTCAGTTGAGTCCAATATCAATTTTGGTATTGAGCAACTTCCGCAATCAGTAGATAAATTCTTCTTTCTAACCACTTCTCCAATATTAAATGATGTTAGAGATTTAACCGCAGCAAATCAAATGGGTCCATTAAGTGGTTCAGATGCTGAAGATGGTACTTTAGGTTCTGGAGATGATTTTGTTGTAAAAGATACGCTTGGGTTAAAAGGGAATATTCTTTTCTACGATGCCGACAACGATGGAGTTTATGATTCAGGAGAAGAGTTGTTAATTGGAGACACCGTTAATAACTACGATCCTAACAAACTTTCAATTGTGTTTACAGGAGAAGGAACTGTAGACTTCAAATTCAGATATGCATGGATTGATGCAGCAAGAATGGTGGATCCTACACCAGCAACATTTACCAGTACTTGGACAACTCCAGTACCGGTTGAACTGGTTTCATTTAGAGTAATTGGTTATGGGAATGATGCAAAACTGAATTGGGTAACCGCTTCAGAAATCAATAACGAACGTTTTGACGTATATCGATCGTTGGATAATGGAAATACATTTAATAAGCTTGGGTCAGTAGAAGGGAATGGAACCACTAGCGAAGTCCAAGATTATACCTTCATTGATTATGGAATTGCATCTGCTTTAATGACAAAAGCGTGCTACAAACTAAAACAAATTGATTACGATGGAAACTACGAGTGGTCTGATGTAACCTGTTTGTCTACTGTTAGATCGAATGAGGTGCTTGTC
>JABDQY010000008.1 GCA_013042025.1 Bacteroidia bacterium | reverse complement strand
CACAAGCATAGGCATCTCTAACAAAAATTTCTTTCCCCTTATAATGTTGAATTACTTTTTCTAATAAAGCATCAAATTTTTCAGGTGCATAAGGTTGATTTATCTCACCCCACCATACCTGATCTCTTGTTAAATCGTCTTCAACCGAGAACTTATCTTTTGGAGATCTACCTGTAAATTTACCAGTATCAGCCGCCAATGCACCTGTACTTGTAATACGACCTTCGTTTCTTTCTGTAGCAGCTTTTAATAGTGCTTCTAGACTTAAGTTTTTGTGGGTTTTCGAGGCTAAATCAAAAACCTTGTCCGTAATTGGATTTGACTTCATAATATAAGGTGCAAAGGTAAAGTTACCTTAAACTTTACACAATCTTACATTGTAGTTTTTTTAGCATTATATCCACTTTTTATTAGAATATGGACTACTTTGTCTGCGATATCCCCCTGAATTACAATGTCTTTGCCCTTTGTAGCACCACCTACACCACATTGTTGTTTAATCTTTTTGCAAAGTGCTTCTAAGGTTTGCGGGTTTCCTTTGTATCCTTCAATCATCGTAACTACTTTACCACCTCTACCTTTTTTCTCTTTGCGTACAAAAAGCTTTTGTGCATTGGGAGGTAAGTTATGAGAGACTTCTTTTTCCGTTCCATCACTTTCAGTTAAAACCTTAAATCCATCATCAGTTGGGCTTTTGAAAAAGTTAGACAAATCTAATTTTTCCATTTTTTTCTTTTTGCTCATGGTACAATTATTTTAATTCCTTTTTCCTCGACTCGTATTGACTTCTTGTTCTTTAATATGATAGGCTCTCCATCAATGTGCCATTTTTTTCCGCTCTTTTTAATATCTATTTCCGCTGCTTTGTAATATTCAAATAGCTGACTACTTTTTTGCTGCTTGTTTTTTAAGTAGGCAATGAGAGCAGGTATTTGACTGAGTTTGGGTTTTCGCATTACTGCTACATCCAGCAATCCATCTTGTATATCTGCCTTACTAGCAATTTCAAAATTATTTCCCCATTGCGACCCATTGGCAATACTCAAACTAAAATAGGTGATTTTCTTTTTATGACCATCTACCGTAAGGCTAACTTCACGCTCTTCATGCTTTTTGAAAATTTGTTTTATAGTTCTTATGTAACCCCATAACCCGCGAATACCTTCTGCACCAAATTTGTGTGCTACTTTCGCCTCAAAACCAGTGCCTGCAACATTTATAAAGAACAGGTCTGAAACAAATGCAACGTCAATCTCTATCTTATTCCCATTTAGGACAACAGAAAGAGCTTGTTGAATATTCCTTGATATTCCTAGAAAACGTGCTAAACCATCACCAGAGCCCTTAGGAATAACCGCTAGCACCTTATTATACTCATAACATTTAGATGCTACATAATTCACTGTACCATCTCCACCAATGGCAACATAAACGTCATATGAGGTTAAATCATTTGTTGATTCAAATTCGCGAATATCTACAAATTCGAATTCTGCCTCAGAAGGCATACTCGTGCTTATCTGCTCTACAATTGAAGGTTCAAATCGTTTACCTGCTTTCTTATTGTAGACAAATAAGAATCTCACTTATCCTTTTCTTGCTATAGCTCTCTTACAAGCGGCAACCACGTCTTTTATTCCAAGACCATACTTGTCTAAGAGTTCTTCAGGCTTTCCGCTTTCTCCAAAGCTATCATTAACTGCAACCATTTCAACAGGAGTAGGGCTGTTTAAAGCTAATAACTGACAGATACTGTCTCCTAAACCACCATGCATTTGATGTTCTTCAGCTGTAACTGCACATCTTGTGGTAGACAAAGCGTCTAGTATTGCTTCATTATCTAGTGGTTTTATAGTATGTATGTTAATTACCTCTGCCGAAATCCCTTCTTCCGCAAGAGCTTTTGCTGCCTCAAGTGAATTCCAAACTAAGTGACCTGTAGCAAAAATGGTAACATCTTTACCTTCTCTTAAATGAAGTGCTTTTCCAATCTCAAACTTACCTGTTTCAGTAAATATTGGCCATTTTGGTCTACCAAATCGTAGATACACTGGGCCATTATGTTCTGCAATTGCAATCGTAGCTTCTTTTGTTTGATTATAATCGCATGGATTTATAACTGTCATGCCCGGAAGCATTTTCATTAAACCAATGTCTTCCAAAATTTGATGAGTTGCTCCATCTTCACCCAATGTTAAACCAGCGTGCGAAGCACAAATCTTCACGTTCTTGTGTGAATATGCAATTGATTGTCTTATTTGATCATAAACACGGCCTGTACTGAAATTTGCAAATGTTCCGGTGAATGGAATTTTACCAGCTGTTGCTAAGCCTGCCGCCATTCCCATCATATTTGCTTCTGCAATACCAACTTGAAAAAAGCGATCTGGGAATTCATTCTGAAATTTATTCATTTTTAAAGACCCGGTAAGATCGGCACATAGGCCAACAACATCCTTGTTTTGAACACCTAATTCATACAGTCCGTCTCCAAAGCCTGATCTTGTGTCTTTTTTCTCCATTGCGGTAAGATTACTCATTTTCGTTTTTAGTTAATATTGATGTGGGATATTTCGCCCGATTTGATTTTGAATTTTTTAATTTTAGTACTTAGAGATTCTTTTATTGCTGATTCTCTATAGATTAGTTGATATTCTCCCGGTTGTAATACAGTTACACTTTGATTTCCAGATAGGTTTAGTGCTATCACTTTCTCAGTCTCTCCTTTGTGAATTCTAAAAATCGCAATTTCAATTTTTTACGGGTGATAATATTCAGTTTACCTGGTTGTTGCACTTGCAGGGTTGTTGTTTTATTCTGCCTTATTCCTACATTCTCTTGCCTTATTCTAGGTAAAGTTAAAATATCAATGTCATAGTCACCAACAATGTATTTTTGGTTATCATTAAAGTCCTGTACATTAACGATTTCACCCGTTTCAGGATGATATATTACTGCTTTAAGGTTCTTATAATTGGTAACACCATCAATTATAAGTTTTAAATTTCCTTGAGGAGCATCTAACGGTATTACATTGTGTTCTCCGGCAACTAAAGCGATATTCTCTTTATAAATAGGAGGTATGGTGTGCACTTTGAGATTGTATTTATAACTAGGATCCAGAAACAAAGTGTCTGGATTTGCCCTGTAGTCTAAGGTATGGTAGTAATTGTAAATTACTTTACCAGTTTTAGCATCTGTAAACGTCATATTCACATCTGTTTCAGTGGGTTTACCTAGAGCATTAATTAAATTAACTTGAGCCGACGTGTTATTAATGGCTTGGCTAATCACTACATTCAAAACGTCTCTAAAATCTTCTTCTGTTTCTGCTTGAAAGAAGCGGCCCACACATTCAAATTGACTTTGAAACTCCGGACTTAATCCTAAGCCAATGATAAATGGTCTTAAGAGGACTCCTTGTTTTTGCAGAGCAGTGGACACGGCACAAGGATCACCATCACATTCCTCAATTCCATCGGTAATTAATATTATAATATTTCGAACACCTGGAGTTTTTGGAAAATCATATGCTGCTTCTTGCAAAGAGTATGCAATAAGGGTAGTTCCTTTGGGCCTAATGTCTTTTATTCTTTCTTTGATTAATCGATGATTGTTTTGATCAAAAGGAACTTCAAGTTTGGTGTCTTCACAATTTCTAAGGTTTTTTGGACTTTGATGCCCATATACCCTTAAAGCTAATTCTACATCAGATTGATATTGTAAACTATCCACTAAACGTGATAGAAGTCGTTTTGCGACTGTTATTCTATTATCCTTTCCCATTTTAGCATACATGCTGCCAGAGCCATCCAATAGAAAAAGAATACGCGTTTCGGGCTTTTGAGCATTCACCGAAACTGCTATAAATAACAGAACGATTGCCCATATTTTCTTATACATTGCCATATCTACCCTTTTAACCAATCAAAAAGTATGCTACAAGGCTAATAATCGCCCAAGGTTTCAGGATTCTGGTCCAATGCAGACGCCAGTTGCTCGTCATTTGGAGCGATACCATGCCATGCATGACTTCCCATCATAAAGTCTACGCCATTTCCCATTTCTGTATTCATTAGTATACAAATGGGTTGTCCATTGCCTTGAAGAACACCTGCTTTTGAGAGCGTATCTCTTACATCATCAACGTCATTTCCGTCCATTGTTAGAACGTTCCAACCAAAAGATTCAAATCTAGATTTTAAATCTTCAAAACCCATGATGTCTTTCGTGTCACCATCGATTTGTCTTCCATTAACATCAACGGTTGCGATAATATTGTCTAGTTTGTTATGGGCTGCATACATCAATGCTTCCCAAATTTGACCTTCCTGTAATTCTCCATCACCCATTAACACATAAACAAGTTTATCGTCTCCATTTAATTTTTTTGCTTCTGCAATTCCTGCAGCAACTGATAATCCTTGACCTAAGGAACCTGAAGCAATTCTTACACCTGGCAAACCTTCATGAGTAGTTGGATGACCTTGAAGTCTTGTGTTTAATTTTCTAAACGTGGCCAATTCTTCAACAGAGAAGTATCCGCTTCGTGCTAGAGCACTATAGAAAACCGGTGAAATATGTCCATTAGATAAAAGGAACACATCTTCATTTTTCCCGTCCATTGAGAAGTTAGAAGAGTTGTGTCGAAGAATATCTTGATACAATACAGTTAAATATTCTGCACATCCTAACGATCCTCCTGGATGTCCTGATTGAACCGCATGTACCATTCTCACTATGTCTCGTCTTGTTTGCGATACATACTTTTCTAATTCCTCTGTTGATTTTGTCATATTAAAGTGAACAAAGATGGATTATATCGAGGTTTTATAGAATATTTGTGGAAACTTCTTGGAAAAGTAAATTGTGGCAAGAGCGATTGTAGAGACCAGTATTTCTCCTCGGCATTTTGAGGAAATTAAAAATAACCTTGTAGAATTCTATACCAAACATTTTAAGCACGATGCTAAAAACATCAATGATGTTGTAATTTTGAGGAAGTCACTAGACGCCAGAAAACCTTCTATAAAATACAACCTCAGACTTGAAGTATTTAGTGATAGCGATTTCCCAGAGGAAATAAATATGCCTCATTTTAAGGATATTGATTCTCAAAAATATGTTCATATAATTGGTTTTGGTCCCGCTGGGATGTTTGCCGCTTTAAAGTGTCTTGAGCTTGGCATTAAACCTATAATTATTGAGCGTGGGAAGGATGTTAAAGGAAGAAGAAGAGATGTAGCAAAACTAAATCGTTCAGGCGAAATGAATCCAGAGTCTAACTATTGCTTTGGTGAGGGAGGAGCTGGAACATTTTCGGATGGAAAATTATATACACGATCAGTGAAACGAGGTAAAATCAAAGACATACTTGAATACTTTGTTTTACATGGTGCGAATGAAAACATTTTATACGAGGCACATCCACACATCGGCACGAATAAGCTACCAGGAATCATAGAAAACTTGCGAGAAACTATTCTAGAGAAAGGAGGGGAGATACGTTTTGATTCTAAACTGGAAGACTTTGAGATTACCAATAACAGGATTACAACAATTACTGTAAATGGTACCGTTGAGAAATGCAATCAACTTATCTTGGCAACTGGTCATTCTGCAAGAGATATTTATGAATTGATGCATGCAAAGAATATAGCCTTAGAGGCGAAACCATTTGCCATGGGTTTTAGAATTGAGCATCCGCAAGACTTAGTTGATAAGATTCAATATCATAACTCGCCTGACATTGAAGTTTTACCTCCAGCGAGCTATAGTTTGGTTACACAGGTAAAAGGGAAAGGTGCTTTTTCATTTTGTATGTGTCCTGGAGGAATTATTGCTCCAGCAGCCACAGATCAGAATGAAGTAG
This sequence comes from Bacteroidia bacterium, assembly GCA_013042025.1. Lineage (GTDB taxonomy): Bacteria > Bacteroidota > Bacteroidia > NS11-12g > UBA9320 > UBA9320. The sequence continues at coordinate 1,847 of JABDQY010000008.1, read as the reverse complement.
TTGTGAACGGATGGAGCCCGAGTAAAAGGGATGGAGAATTTGCAAATAGTGGTTGGGTAACGGAAATTGGAGAGCAAGAATGGAGTAAATTCAAGCAGTTTGGCCCATTAGCAGGATTGCGTTTTCAACAATCCATTGAAAAGAAAGCATTTGATATGGGAGGTGGGCAGTTTAAAGTACCGGCTCAGAATCTCTTGGATTATTTATCAAACACGCCTAGTAAACTCTTAAATAAGAGCAGCTATCACCCAGGTATGACAGCATGTAATTTAAATGAATTGTACCCGGAAGATGTAAATTTTAGATTAAGAGAAGGCTTACGTGAAATGACAAAGAGACTAAAAGGTTTTAATCATAGCAAAGCAATGGTTACTGCTCCAGAAAGTAGAACGAGTGCTCCGGTTCGAATTCCGAGAACAAAAGAATTAAATCATGTTGAAATTGCTAATCTATACCCCTGTGGTGAAGGTGCCGGTTTTGCAGGAGGAATTGTTAGTGCTGCATTAGACGGTACACGAGTTGCTAAAAGCATCTCTGCGGCTTACATTTAAGCAGCTGGCTTCAAAGGTAAATCTCTACCCAACTTATTTAGTAACGAAAAATGACTCCTTAAAGCCTCATAGTAGGTTTTATGAGAATTGTAAGGTACACCATACTCTTTTGCTGTCTTTTTTACAATCTTAGAAATGGCACGATAATGTACGTGACAAATATTTGGAAATAGATGATGTTCGACTTGGAAATTTAATCCACCAATTAACCAGGAGAATAACTTATTATCATTTGCGAAGTTGGATGTAGTTTTCAACTGATGAATAGCAAAGTTATTCTCAACACAGCCATCCTCATCTTGTACAAAAAATTCTGTTTCTTCTAAGACGTGTGCTGCTTGGAATATTAATGACAATATCATTCCACTTACGAATTGCATCATCAAAAATCCTAATAAAATATGTCCCCAAGGGATGTCTAAAACGATTATTGGTAGAACAAGAGTTAGGAAAATGTATGATATTTTATAAAACAATATTTCTGCAAATGCAGACTTGAAAGTTCTGTTTTGTGCTTTCAATAAATTTCTTTTTCCATAGCGAGAAACCTGATCAATATCTTTAGCTAACAGCCAGTAGATATTAAGTAATCCGTAAAAGAAAGGTGCATAGTAAGCTTGATACTTGTACTTCTTCTGAGGCGGTTGGTTAGGAGAGAAACGCATAACTGGCTTAGAAATATCTTCATCGTGTCCTTCAATATTTGTGAACGAATGATGTAAAACATTGTGTTGAATAATCCAGTTGATATGGTAAGCACCTAAAAAATTCACAATCCATCCAAAAAATGCATTTACTTTTCTATTTTTAGAATATGCACCATGATTTGCATCGTGCATAATGGACAAACCTATTCCTGCCATTCCACATCCCATAATAAACCAAAGCAAATACATTACACCTGTACTTGATACGTTGCCAGTTATTAGAAACAATAAAGGGATGAAATAAACAGATATCATGAAAGCGGTCTTTAAATACATATTCATGTTTCCATACTTTGATAAATTATTATCCATAAAGTATTTGTTGACATTTGTTCGCAATGTTCTGATGAAATCAGGATTTGCACTATTGTTGAATTTTACTATCTGTTTTGCCATATGATTAAATGGTGAAAGATGCAGAAAATTATCTTGCATCTCGATGCAAAGGTATTCCTTTATTGAAGCATACCAATTTGGATATGCAGATGCATACTTCTTATGTTCTAATTAAAATACAAGTACCGGTAAGACGATGTCTATCGACACTTGTATTGTTTTGTTTGATATTAATGGTTATGACCACCTGGAC
>JABDQY010000004.1 GCA_013042025.1 Bacteroidia bacterium | reverse complement strand
ACAGGCCAGATACAATACGAATATTGCTCGCATGCCATAATACGAGAAGCGTTCCCACATTTCAGTGAAAAAGAGAATGTAAAGCCCTTTGGGGTGTACTGATTTGCTGATATTAGTCATCTGTTTTAGTTCGTATTTAAGTTCAATACTCGACAATTTATGTCGGTTTTCCATGTTTTGGATGTTGTTATATTACGTATGAAATAATATTAAGAATCCTTGAGTTGAAACCATTTATTTACCAATACAGAAAATATCTTTTGAGGATTGATAAGGGTTTGCGAGAGAGGCTAACAAATGTCTGGTGGATTAAAGTGGACTAAATGAAGGTGTATGAAACTATGTGAAAAGTGATTAATGATTTTTCATATTAACCACTTTTGGCACCTCCTCTAACTCCAGGGCTGTTAATTATGTATTCGTTCTTGTAGGAATAGCTTTTAGTTCCACTAGAATTAGCTAGTGGTTTAATGTCAAATATTAGACCATTTTCGATATCAGTAACATTTTGTTTGGATAGCTCTCCTGGTCGAACGAACTCACCAAATCTTATTTGTTTTCTCCCACGATATAAGTGGAGCCAATTTGATAAATGATCTTTGAGTTGATCTCTAAATGTCAAATGAAATGCTTGGTCTATATATAGGATGGTTTCTTTATTCCCAAATATTCTACTGATATAATACAGCCCCCAACCATTTTTTGAAATATCAGAATCAATGACTGAATTTAGATCTTTTGGTTACGCCTTTAGTATGCTCTTTGGCAATTTATTGGTTTACACCACACTCGAAAAAGAAAGTAGTGTACCCATATCATTACAAAATTAAACGACGGCTAAAAATTGGGGAGTTTACGCGTTACGAGTATGTTGAAAGATATAAAAACATAGCTCCATCTCTTCTACTTCATTTTGATACAGAACCCAAAATTCGACCAATTCGAGAACATCGTTTCGAAGAGTATGAGGTAATTTTAAAAGAGTTTTAATAGCTTTTATTTAAGACCAGTCCAAACTACCTTAACAAATCCATTATTCCCTTTTACCCCTTCTTCCGGATCAACTAAAGTCAGATTGACAATAGCTGTGCCGATTCCTCCATCACCTCCATTACCCAAGTTTGATGTGTTGACTCCTCCAATACCTCCTCTGCCTGCTCTACCGTTAAACGAAAAAGTTCCTAAAAACTCTCCATTTCCACCTGTTTTACCGTTCACAAACCCTTCACCACCAACAGCTCCATTTACAACATTCACATCGTCCGAACGACCCCCTTTACCTCCATTGGCTGAAAAAAGTACATCGGAGTTCAAACTAATATTTGAGCTTAGCCCATCACCACCATGACTTCCGGTATTACCACCATTGCCAGCAGCTCCCACTTTAACAGAGTAAGTTGCTCCTTGAGTTAAAACTATATCTTCAAATAATTTAACTTCTCCTGAGCCTGCACCTCCACCTCCACCTGTAGAATTTGTTTTTTTAGTTCCAATAATACCGCCTCCGCCACCACCACCGGCTCCAACTACACTAATTGTTGCTGTTATGTCTGATGCATCTATCTCAAATGAGAAATCCCCAGATTTAGCGAATACGAATGAATCAGTAACTTGAATTTTGATAATAACTTCGGGAGCAGGATCTTCTTTTTCCTTGCAATCTGTAAGGAAAATTGATGTAATCACTACAATTAAAAATACTTTAAACTTCATATTTTGGGTGTTAAGGGTTGCAGAATTATTTCCTGCAATATAGGTTTTCTTTGATTGAGCTGATTTAGGTTTGATTCTTATCATAACCTCTATCTTAAATCTTAACCTATCTTAGTACTCTTATTGTGAAGGTTATGCAGTTATTCAACATCAAAAAAGAAATTACCTTCATCATCAACTACTAATGGGAATGGGTCATAAAATAAACCCTGAGAATTTCCCCTTAAGAATCGAGCAAACACAGCAGTGTCGCTAGGGAAGAAAACTTTCAACGTGTCAACGGTCATAATATAATCATATTGACCAGCATCAAACTGGTGATTTTGTACATTATTCTCAATTTCGAGAGTGTTTTTTGTCATGTTGAATCTCCATATAACGTCTCCTGAATCATAATTAATTACCAGTTGGTTTTCAAAGCTTGTTAAATTCCATACCTCTGTGGTATCAGGGTCTGGCGTTTCTTCTGTGGGATTGCACGCCAGAAATCCAAATGTCAATAAAAGCAAAAGATATTTTTTCATACTACGTTTTTTGAATTGTTTAAAGGTAATCAAATAATTTAAGTCGATTTCTTTATCGATTCTCTTTTGGGTCTTAAATTACCTTTAGTAGAAGCTAGTGATAATCATTTTCCAATACAGAACCTTGTAAATATGCTATCCAATACTTCATCGTTGGTAACTTCTCCAGTAATGAGCCCAAGCTGGTATAAAGCATTTCGGATATCAAGTGCAATTAAATCACTGGTTATTCCAGATTCTATTCCGGTAATTACCTGGTTCAATGATTCAGAACTTTGAGTTAATGCATCAGCATGACGAGCATTGTTTACAATGGTTTCATTTCCAAATTCGTATTGACCTGCAATTCGCTCCAGTTCTGAAGTTAGTTTGGATATATCTTTGTTTTTAGCGGATATGAATACGGTATTTTTTGGCCAATCCTTTTCGACGTGTGCAATAGTGTCCGCTTTGTTAGCTACCAAAATGGTATTGCTGATCTGAGGCAATTCTGCAATTTCAATTTGCAACTGTTCTGGTGTTGTTTTTGAAATGTCGAATAGATAAATCAATAGCTCTGCATTTAGCATGTGCTCCTTCGTTTTACCAACACCAATTTTTTCGATGTGATCTGTGCTCTCTCTTAAGCCAGCTGTATCTATCAATCGAAATTGTATGCCGTTTAGCGTAAATACTTCTTCAATGGTATCTCGCGTAGTTCCTTCAATTTCTGAAACAATTGCTCGTTCTTCATTCAACAAAGCGTTGAGTAAAGTACTCTTTCCTGCGTTGGGTTTTCCTGCGATTACAGTATTAATTCCGTTCTTAAGAACGTTTCCTGATGCAAAGGAGCTTCTTAGTTTTTCAATTTGTGTAAGCAGTTTGTCTACCAATGCTTTTAGCTTCGGACGATTTGCAAATTCAACATCTTCTTCACCAAAATCGTTTTCCAATTCAATGAGTGCGGCAAAATCAACCAGCTCTTGTCGTAAAACGGCTATGTCTTCGCTAAACCCTCCTCGCATCTGACTCAATGCCATTTGAAGACTTGCTTCACTGTTGCTACTTATCATGTCTGCAACAGCTTCAGCTTGAGCAAGGTCCAATTTCTTATTCAAGAATGCTCTTAACGTAAATTCACCTGGATCAGCAATTCGTGCTCCATGTTTTACTAAAGTTTCTACAATTCTTCTGGTAATGTACGGAGATCCATGCCCCGATATTTCCACTGAATCTTCTCCAGTATAGGAATGAGGATTTTTAAAGATGCTAAGCAATACTTCATCAATTCGAGTATCTCCATCAACTATATGACCATAATGAATGGTATATCCATTAGCCTTGGAAATATCTTTATCAAAACAAGTGTTGGCAATGCTTATGGCATCGTTCCCCGACAGCCGTATTACTGCTAAAGCAGAAACACCAGCTGGTGTAGCTGGTGCTGTTATTGTATCATTAAGATTACTCAATTTTTAGATTACTTACTTAGCGTAGTAATAACATCAGCAGTGGTTGTACTTGTAAAACCACCTGCCCCAGTTGTCTCAGACAGACGATATTTAAGTACTAATTTTGTCGCAGTATGCTCCAAAATTTCCATATTTTGCTCCAAGCTAGTGCTCGTTGTAATGT
>JABDQY010000002.1 GCA_013042025.1 Bacteroidia bacterium | reverse complement strand
GCTGGGGCATTTCTCTTACACTTTTTAATAGTGTATTTCCAAATTCAGCAGATCTTACCAAATATAGCAACTGAAGACTATCAAATGGTATTGAATGAAGGAAGGGAAGTTTTACGCAGTGGAAAGAATTACACGAATGAATACCTCGGAAACTTAAACGCATTTTTAAATGTTCCTGTTGTTGGAGCATCAGGAGCACTGTTTGGAATTTTGGTTGCATTCGCAATGTACTGGCCAAATACTGAGCTTTATATCATGTTTATCCCAATGCCAATTAAAGCGAAGTATGCTGTAATGGGATATGCTGCATTTGAACTATTTTCAGGTATAAGTGGTTTTATGCCAGGAGTTGCTCATTTTGCTCATTTAGGAGGTGCACTTTTTGGATACCTATTAGTTAAATACTGGAATAAAAGCAACCGCAGTTCGTTGTACTAAACTATGACATTCGTAGAAAAAATAAAATATGAATTTAATAAAGGTAATTCTGCTGTGAGGCAAATTATCATGTTGAATTTAGCTGCTTTTGTTTTTTCTATCCTCATTGGAGTTATAGCAACAGTTTCTGGTTTTAGTTCTGATGACTTACTTCAATATTTCTATCTTCCTTCCAACCTTAGTCATTTAGTGATAAGACCTTGGACTATTGTAACGAATATTTTCTTTCATCACGGCTTTTGGCACATCTTTGTTAATATGCTACTCTTGTTCTTTCTGGGTAGAATTTTAGAAGATTTTTTATCCAATAAGCAAATGTGGCAATTGTTTCTTTTTGGAGGCATATTAGGGGGGATAGTCTATGTTGCAACAGTTAATCTTTCACCTGCATTGGCTCAACAAATAGGTTTCTTACCTCTATTAGGAGCGTCTGGTGGAGTAACTGCTATAATCGTAGCAACAGGGTTGCATATCCCATATTACAATGTACGTCCCTTTGGATTATTTAATGTTGAACTCAGATGGGTGGCGTTATTCTTTGTTTTTAGAGATCTCTATTATTTCCCAGTGAGTAACAATGCTGGAGGTTTGTTGGCTCATATGGGAGGAGCTATCTTGGGAGCATTGTTTATTTTAAATTTACAAGGCAGGTTAAATCTTCCAACTATTAATTTCATACAGAAGTCTAAAATAGATGAAGTAAAACTCAATAAGAAAAGGTCTAGTGTTAAGACTAAACCAAATCAACATGAAATTGATGCGATTTTAGATAAGATTTCTCAAAGCGGATACAATAGTTTAACCAAAGAGGAGAAAGATATTCTTTTTAAGGCAAGTGAATAAAACAGTACGAAAAATATTTGACATCTTGAACTGGATGGCCATTATTGGTCTGTTGCTTGTTTATCTTGCATCTCAGGTAGACCCTCAAGATTTTTGGCCTATTGCTTTTTTTGGTTTGTCGTATAAATTTTGGTTAGGATTAAACGTACTCTTACTCTCAATTTGGATACTTCTCAAAAGAAAACGCTGGATATATAATGCATTGGTAATTGCAGCTGGTTTTCAATTTATTGCACGTGAAGTTCAGTTTAACAATAAGGTAGAAGACACGCCAGATTTCAAAGTTTGTTCATTTAATACCAATGTCCAAAAGGTGTACAATGAAGGGAATACGTCTGATGAAATAGATTATTATCTAAATGCAAATGATGTTGACGTTGGAGTAATGATTGAGTGGTTAAATAAGAAAGGAAGTATTAGTTCTGAAAATTATCCATTTCAGCAGTTTGTTCGCTTAAATGCCGAACAGAATCGATATGATTATGGATTAAAGCTTGTATCTAAATATCCAATTATTAATTGGGAAAAAGTAAGGTTTAATCACTTTACAAATAATATGTCTGTAGTTTTTGATATAGAAATTAAGGGTGAAATCATTCGGTTTATAGCAACTCATTTACAGTCGAACAATCTTTCGTCAAAAGATTACCATACGATGCTCAATGTAGAAGCCGGTGAAGAATATCAAGACTATGCAAAAAACATAATGTCGCGTATAAAAAGTGCAGTACAAGTTAGATCTAATCAAGTAAAGACTTTACTTGAAACAATTGAGGAAAGTCCTTATCCTGTTATTATTCTTGGAGACTTTAATGATACACCTCAAAGTTATGCTTATCAGCAACTGAGGTCTGGACGAAAAGATGCTTTTGTTGAACGAGGAAGTGGATGGGGAGCAACATATTTAAAGCCTTTCCCTTTATTGAGAATTGATTACATTTTATACGATAATGATTTTTCTTGTGTCGATTATAACAGCACGAATGAGATAGTGTCCGATCATAAATTAATAGAAGCAACCTTTAAAATTAATTAATGGAATTTTTAGATCCCAAATTAGCGATTTATGCGGAAGAGCATACCTCAGAAGAAACCGATTTATTATTTAACTTAAATCGAGATACCCATGCAAACGTATTGGCTCCAAGAATGTTGTCAGGTCATTTGCAAGGTCGAGTATTGAGTATGATTTCCAAGATGATTCAACCCAAGAATATTTTGGAGATTGGCACCTACACCGGATATTCTGCTCTCTGTTTAGCCGAAGGTTTGGTGGAAGGCGGAAAACTGCATACGATTGATATTAATGAAGAGCTAGAAACCCGAATTCGTGTGTTCTTAGATCAATCGGAATTTAAGGATAAAATTGAATTGCATATAGGAAATGCATTGGACATTATTCCAAGTTTAAACAAGTCTTTTGATTTAGTCTTTATCGATGCAGATAAAGAAAACTATTTGAATTATTACAATTTACTTATTGAATTGCTTCCAAGTGGTGCTATCCTAGTTGCCGACAATGTGCTATGGAGTGGTAAGGTAGTAAATGAAGACCAACTAAATAGTGATTATGAGACCAAGTGTTTAGATGCTTTTAACAAAGCCGTTCATAAGGATGCTAGGGTAGAGAATGTATTGATGCCAATACGCGATGGGCTTATGATAATTCGAAAGAAGTAAGTAGCCTAATCAAATTAGCATATATCTACTTTTCTGATTATTCACTAGCTTCACTTACACCATTTGCAAAATCTTGCAGATAGGTATAATGAGAATTTAACTTTCCATTTTTGGTTATAGTACCTTTATCCAAAATAGAATCATTATCTCCTTTTATTAATAATGGAATAATATGCTCTAAAAGTGATCCTCCAAATTCATTACTTGCATTTTTTGGCATTTCTGTGGGCAAGTTGGTAACTGCCATTACATCAATTGTATCCTCTCCAAAAGGTTCAACTTCTTTTTGTTCGGATTTACTCCAACCAAAAGTTGGGTCATAGATATCCGTATCTTTCATTGTAATTGGAACACTTCCTTCAACATCACACGTAATGTCTGCAATTACTTTTATTTTAAAATTGTCTTTAGCGGTGTCTGCTTTTGTGAAAAGAGGAGGCATATCATTCTCCCAATACATTCCATTAATCAGGATATCTGTGTGTGGTAAAAAGTTGTCGAATTCGCAGCAATATTCCTGATGATTATTGTAGAAGTGATTGTCACTCCATTCACCACCATCTTTTCTATGGAAAAGATCCCAATTTGTAAGATGAACAAAACAGGAGCCCTTAACCGACCTTGAAATAAATTCCTGAGGTGTAGCTTCTTTTATTTCCATAAGTTCAAGCACTTCTCTTATGCCATTTGCTACTCTACCATTACCAGTGAATGCAATTCGTGCACCATCAATGTCAACTCCTTTAAGCAGCTCCATAGATTTCTCAAAATTGTTTGTTTTATGTGCTGGTGGTAACTGAAAAGTTTCCATTTTTTTACCCCAAGTTAGAAAAGCATTATAAGCACCAACAATGCCAGCCCATTTCCCAAAACCAAGTATTCTGCCGCCATTTGGCCAGTTAAGTGTTTCATAATCTATTAGAGTTATTTTCTTTTTTAAAACTTCTTGCAATAGTTCTCTATTGTATTCCTGCTCTTTAATAGTATGAGAGAAAAAGAGGTATTTTTTTCCCTCAATAAGTTTTTTAATAGGCACTTCCTTAATACCAAAGAGTATATCGCAATCAGACACATCTTTTTGTACAGCTATTCCAACTGCTTCATATTCTCTATCCTTAAAAGTTCTGTTGGGTGAAGATTCTATAACCAATTCAACTTTAGGATAGGTTTTTTTAAACGCCTGACAAAGCTCAGGTGTAAGGGCAACTCGTTTATCCGCAGGTTTTTTCCATTCTCGGATTAAGCCAATTTTCATTTTATAGTTTACTAAATCGTTTTATTATAGTTCCTTGTTCTGTAGTTATTTCTAAAAAGTAAATACCCTCTTTGAGAAGAGAAATATCTACCTGATTTGATTTTTTAAATTCATCAACCAGTCTCCCATCTGCTGAGTAACAATTTATTTCTTTGATATTGATACTACTTTGTATATTAAGTACAGATTCTGCAGGATTAGGATATACCTGAATACTTTGATCAAGTTCATCAATACCTGCCAGCATAGTTACCTTCACAAGATAATTCTTTGATGTACCATCTTGAGCAATCACTTTGTAAGTCACAGGATTCAAAAAGCTTCTACTGTTAACTCCACTAGTTTGAATTTGATTTAAAACAGTAACAGTTGCTTCAGAGCTATATGTAAATGTTGGTGTTAGGTTAGATAAGTCGGTTCCACTTGGTACCTCAATAGTTACATTGGTTCCATTAATTTCTCCTTCTGGACTTGTTGGAAGACCAGGGAATGCAAAGCTTAACAATTCTTTATCTGGACTAAGTAAACTTCTCGTTCCATTAGCGTACCAAACACCCCATTGAGCATCTGAAATTAATATAGTTGCATTAGAGCCACTCTTTGGTTGAATTTTAGATGCATCTAAATCACGAATTGCAATAACGGGATCGCCTCCAGTGCTATTGGCATCGAAAATAATCTGATCGTCTTTGTTTGAAAAATTAGGGAAACCCAACTTGCTTTGCGTAAAAATAGTTCCGGTTGCATTGGTAATTGTATTTCTTGCGACAACCGAGTAAGCTCCAGAATTTCCATCAATGTAATCGAAAGCAATAATATAGGGACTGTTTTTGGCATATGTTGCGTTTCCTATGCTAACTCCATCTGGAAGTTGGGTGAATATTTTATCAACTTTTCCATCTCCCCAATCATCTTCACTATTATCCCAAACTCGAAGTACTCCAACGTCCCAATAGTCAATATCGTTTCCAGAAGCTCCTTCTATAATGTTTCTCGCATCATATAATACATATTGTCCTGTATTGTCAAATTCAATTTGATCAGCATACAATACGTTACCACCATTAACTCCTTCGGAATATGTAGGATTATAGAGTTTGAACACTTTCCATGTGCCTAAAGTGAAGTTGTATACCCAAATAGATGAATCAACATCGGTACTTATTAAGGCAATAAGGTTACCATCTTTAGATACAGCCACATTATCCCATTCGTCGTTACTAACTTGTTGCTCATTTGGAGTAGTTCCTAAGGTTATACTGTATAACACATTAGTTGTAGAAACGTAATACATAATATCACCCTTATCTGTAACGCTACATCTTCTCTTCGGTGAATTTTGACTTAGTGCTACCCAACCATCTGGGGTGGTAGTGCTCTTGTAAAAAGTGTTAGGATCACTAGAATTATTATCGACACTAATTATGTTTTCTGAACCCGGATTTGTTGGCAAATCGCTTCCGCCTCCGGTACCTCCTCCTCCGCCAGAACCAGCATTGGGGTCGTATATCTGAACTACATCAAATGCACTTTTTACAGCGTTCACTTCTGTAGCACCGTATAAATCATCTGCAGCTTTTTCTACTGCATATCGTAAGTCTAAGAATTGAGATTTTGATGTTAGATAAACAGTCAATGCACGATAATATATTTTTTCAGCCTTAGCTTTAGTGATATCTGTAGCAATTAGGTAATATGCCTTATTTACAATACCGCTATTAATGTGCACTCCGTAATTGTCCTGACTTCCTTGATAATACTCACTCATTTTTTCAGGTTGGTAACCGTTATCATTCAAGCTATTTCCGCCATTATGTGGATTTTGTAAATCTCTTAAAGCACCAGAAGCAATGTATGTTGTCTTCGTAATATCTTCCCCCATTTTCCAATCGTCTCGGTCTATCATTGCTCCAAAAACATCGGCCATACTTTCATTAATTGCTCCACTTTGAGCTTCGTATTCAAGATTAGCTGAGTTAGAAATAACTCCGTGGGTTAATTCATGACCAGCAACATCTAATGCACCAGCTAGTGGTTTGAATGCAACACCGCCATTTCCGTAAAACATTGCTTGTCCATTCCAATATGCGTTGTTTAAGCTTCCTCCTCCTTGGTCCGCTACATTTACAACGGAGATTATAGTTCCGCCACTTCCATTAATTGAATTTCTATTGTGCGTATTTTTAAAATAGTCAAATGCTAAACCAGCGTTATAATG
>JABDQY010000323.1 GCA_013042025.1 Bacteroidia bacterium | reverse complement strand
ATCTAAAACAACAGTATTCATTATCATCTCCAGTTCTCGCATCTGTTTTGCTTTCTTTTCATTAGGATGAAACAAGAAACCTTCAACGTATACAATTCTTCCTTTCTTATGATCTACAATTGCCTTGATAAAAGAAGGTCCACCCATATAATCTCCATGCATGTCCCACCACCCTTTTAGCTCAATACTATACTTATTCTTGTAGTTTACCTGTTTTCTATTTGGAATTATGACATCTGAATACTTCATATAAGACCCGTCATACTCTCCTGGAATATACTTTTTTGTAAACTTATTTCGAACCGCTAGCAAACTGTCGGTGTGCAGTTGATTTTCATTGGTATATGGAGATTCAAATAATATAATATCAAATTCCAATTCCTTTGAAGCTGGCGATTTTCTCAACCATTTAAACTTGGGTTCATCCATAGCCACACGGTATGACGCAGGTTTGCGAATAGCATACCCATTCTCTCTTAATGTTTTCACATAGAAGGAATCTCGTTTGCTAGAATTGGTAAATAGTTTTCGTTTTCCAGATAAACGTTCATGAGACAATGCCACTTCTAATAGTTCATTTGAACGTTCAGAAAGTTTAGTTTCCATAGCTTCTTTTGTTGGAGCGGTTACATAGAAAACATTTTGATTTTGTGCCCAAAGCTCCTTCTGTTTCAATCCTAGAGCTTCAGAATTTCCGATAATATCTTTAATTTTTTGAGTATTTACTTCACCATAAATACCTTTCATTTCTTCAAGATTATCACCTGTTAAAAGAACAATGATATTGTGGTGTGTTTTGAAATAACCTCTAAAGAAGGTTTCATCTGTAGTTAAAACTTTGAAGGTGGGTTCATATGGAGGAGGATATCCTTCAATTTCTTTACCAAAAACCTTTTTTATTAAAACTTTATAGGAACTATCTAGGGTTTTGTTGTCTGATATGACTACTATCTCTGCTAATTCTCCACCTGACTCTGGAAGTGAAGAAATTCTAGACTCTTTTGTTTCAGTGCAAGCTTGTAATACAATTACAAGTAATAAGGTTTTAGCAAGTAATTTCATTTTAGGTCTTTATTATCTTTAACTTCTGGTTGGGATAAATAGTGCTTCCTCTAATACCATTCCACGATTTGAGTTGACTAACGGAACAACCGTGTTTTCTTGCTATTACTAAGAAACATTCTCCCCTTCTTACTGTATGATACACTACCTTAGGTCTTAAGCGTTCTTTTTCTGCAAGTTCTTCAGCACGTATCAGAGACAAAGATAAAATTTCCTCTTGGTTTTCATAAAACAAATACGCCTTCTCTTCCGGTACTGACAAGTAGTATTCTCCGTCTTTAAAAGGAAGATGTGGCACTTTAAGTTCAGGGTTAAGAGACATCAATTCTTTGCTAGTTAATTCTAACTTCTCAGCAATAATCGAAAAATCAAGCCCTTCTTCACAATAGACTTTTTGCGTATTGAATAGTTTGTCCTCCACAACAGAAGGAACAATACCATACTCACTATAAAAGTTCATCATATATGCCATTGCAATAAACTTAGGTACATAGTTTTGTGTTTCTCTTGGTAGGTAGTTGTACATACCCCAAAAATCCGTTCTTCCAGAATTTCGCATCGCCTTACGTACATTTCCTGGACCACAATTGTATGAAGCAAGAGCAACATACCAGTCGCCATACATATCGTACATTCTTTTTAAATACTGACATGCAGCGTGTGTGCTTTTTTCTATGGATCTTCTTTCGTCTATCTTGTAGTTAATTTCCAAGTCGAACATTCTACCTGTTGCAGGCATAAACTGCCATGTACCTGCCGCTCCAGTACGAGAATACGCTCGTGGATTTAAACCAGATTCAATTACAGACAAATATTTAATCTCAAGTGGCATATCGTACTGATCTAAAATACTCTCATAGATTGGAAAATAGTATTGAGACTTCGTAATCATCTTTTTTAACTTTGCTTGCCATCTTGTACCAAAGTAATTAATTTGAGACTTAACTAGCATATTGTAGTCCATTGGGATTTCAAATTCCAATGTGCTCACATGAAACCTGAATAAATCTTCATCAACTGGAATTTCTGCAAACTCAAATTCAACAATATCATCTGAATAATAAATCGCCTCTTCAAGTGTTTCAATAAACAACATAGAATCCGCTTCGGCTTCTTCCGTTATGGCTGTTGTATCTCCAATTTCTTCTTTGTCAACAGAAATCGACAATGTTTGAAGCTGAGGTTTTACCTTAACAGTAATGGAATCATTTTCAGTTGCATACGAAAGTATTGGCAGAGTTAAAATAAGAGTTGTTGCTTGAAGTTTGTTCATTGTTTACAAAGAAAACTAAGAAACCAACGCTAATATATTGGCTTTACCAACATAGATTTTTAGTGTTCAATTTTGTGTAAATAACTGTATATTGCGTATAAATAGTATAAAGTATGAGTAGCGTTTCTAATCCATCTTTCGAAGAGCTTGCAAAACAAGCTAGCTTGCTTCCTCAAGAAAAATTACTTGCTATTAAAAAAAACAAAAACTTTTTAAGCATTGGTATTCCAAAAGAAACTACTTTTCAAGAACACCGTGTACCATTATCTCCAATGGCTGTTCAATTGCTTACGCAAAATGGTCATAATGTAAAAATAGAATCTACTTGTGGGGATAAAGCAAATTTTTCAGATATTGAGTATAGTAAGATTGGTGGCGAAATAGTACATGATAAAAAACAAGTTTATGAATGCGATATCATTCTAAAGATTGCACCACCTACAGACGATGAAATAAATCTAATGAAGCCTAATCAGGTTTTAATTAGTGCCATTCAATTAATTCGAACTAAGGAAGAAACTATACGCAAGCTTATGGCAAAAGGTATCACCGCAATTGGTTACGAATTTTTAAGGAACGACGAAGGTGTGCTGCCCATAATTCGCTCTATGAGCGAAATTGCAGGAAGAGCTTCTGTATTAATTGCTGCAGAATATTTAAGCAACTACAATTCTGGAAAGGGTGATTTGTTTGGAGGTATTCCTGGAATACAGCCTACTCAAATTGTA
>JABDQY010000150.1 GCA_013042025.1 Bacteroidia bacterium | reverse complement strand
AAAGAGTTTTCATAGTCTTGTTTTTATTTCCTAGCGTTAAAACCGAAAGAGAATCCAAATCTAAAATTGTCTCTTGATGGAACTACAAAGGCGTTAATTGGAATATTCAGTTTCCCAGATTTTAATGAATAACCTGCAGCAATTACTACATACGTTTTCATTCTTACTTGACCTCTGCTGTCAGCTTTAAATTCAAGTGGTTCGTTGTTGATGTTCTCTTCGTCTTCTGGTCGCACCCACTCACCATCGGCGTTTTCATATTTTTTTGTTTCGGTACCAAAGTTGACAGAAGGACCAATCGCGAATTCCAATCCATTTTTGTTGCTTCTTATCCCATTCATAATGGTGAAACTTGGAATGAAGTACCCTTGGTCAAGTCCTGAAACTAATGGTATAAATTCAAACAAAGCTTGCCATTTCCCTTCATTAAGGTATTGTTTTTCGAATTGATAACCCATTTGGAAAAATGCAGGAAAGGCATCATATCCACCTTCTTCTTTAGGTGCTTGTAGAATACGAGCAGCTTCTCCAGTAAAAAAAGTGTAACCCATTCTAGGACCGGATAGATTTAGGGTTTGATAGTAGGGATTGTTAATTGCACTTTCATAACTTTCTCTATTCGAAAGACTGTTTACAATAACTTGATCATTTGGTATATCAAGCATCTCGTTTACGCAGATGGTAATCATTGTATTGATTTTTTCAGGAATGTAAAGGAACTCACGTACAACTTCCTTTTCAATTGCCTTAGTCTTTAAATTTAGCATACGAAGCCGAATGAAAAGTGCGTCACCGATTTTATCGGCACTTCCTGAAACAGCCCATTGAACACCTAACTCTTCTCCAGCTTTGGTGAGACAAGATTTACTGAAGCACGTTGTGGAAATAATTTCAGCTGAACTTAATGCTTCTGCAATCTCATAGCGATCAATCATTTCGTATTTATTGTGTTTGCTTATTTCGATTCGCAGAAGCTCAGTGAGCTCGCTAGTTATTAAGACTTTGTCGTTAGCATCGAAACTAATAACGGCTAGTTTTGGGGATTGTGCAAAAACCAATAGGTTTAGCACAACCATCGTTAATGTTAAAATTGATTTTTTCATAATTGATTTTTTAATAAGGTGTTGGCCTAAGTTAGTTGTTTTTTTTGAAATTTTTGTAATGAAATCAAGTGTTTCCATAATAATCCAGTGTGTTAAAATTGATTTTTTCATACTTATATCGTTTTGTTAATTCAAAGGTGAATCAAAATGCTATCAGACTTAAATCGAATATTAATATGAAATAATTCTAATAATAATATTCAGGTGTTATAAAATATAAATGGTTCGCGAAATAAGTTTTACAGTTAATATAGGCATGTTAATTATATATTATTTGCATGTATCAATAATAAATTAGTTATATATTTACAGAATAATTAAAATATACTAAAATGAGTAATCAGCATTTATTAATTGAACAATGTAAGGAAAGAATAGGGCCAAAGAATTTAGCAAATGAACTTGCAGACTTATTGGGCGTGAACATGGATGCGGCTTATCGGCGTATGCGAGGTGTTACAGCCCTCACTTTTGAGGAGATACAAAAGATTTGCCTTCATTTTAATATTTCATTCGATTCAATTATTAATTATTCAGGAAAGTTGGTCCCATTCCAGTTCAATGCGATGTTTGGGTCTAAGTTTAGTATGCGTTCCTATCTCGAAAACATAGAGCAAGAATTAAAGGTATTAGCCAAAATACCTGATGCTAAAATAGAAATGACCTGTATGGATTTGCCTTACTTTAGACAATTTGGTTTTAAAAGCTTGAGCAGGTTTAAGCTATTCTTTTGGCAACGCTCTGTATTAAATTTAGAATCATATAGACATAAGAAGTTTGATGCAAACGAGCCTATTGATGAATTTGAAGAGGTTACGGAGGGGATATACAAAAACTATCTAGGAGTACCCTCCACTGAAATATGGGCTCCTGAAACCTTAGATAGTACAATAAAGCAGGTCCAGTATTTTGCAGAATCTGGTTTATTCGCTGAAGCTAATACGGGAAATCAAATATGCGATGACATTGATGCTCTTCTAAATAAATTGGAACGAGAAGCTGAGCGAGGACACAAAACCATAACAACCTCTGAAGGGACAATTTCTAGTCCATTTAAAATGTATCAGAGTGATATATACATGAGCAATAACTGTATCCAAGCGTTCTTAGGAGAAAAAATATTTACCTATGTTAGCTTTAATTCATTCAATTCGCTGATGTCCTTTTCGCCTAACTTCTCCAAAGAATGTAATTTATGGGTAGAACAGATTCGATTAAAATCTATTTTACTGAGTGAGGTATCAGAAAAATTAAGATATCAGTTCTTCCAAAGCTTAAGAACAAAGCTTCTTGACTTAAGAGAAACCTTTAACGCCTAACGTTATTTTTTTACAAACTTTCGATAGAGCCAGATTACAAGAACTGCTCCGATAACTGAGATTATAATTTGTGGTATCAATCCTCCGCTTGATTTAAACCCAAGCAGTGAGAAAATAAAGGAACCTACAGCACCTCCTACCAATCCGAGTACGATGTTTAAAATGGCACCATATTCTCCACTCATTAATCTTCCAGCAAACCAACCTGCTCCACCTGCGATAATAATAGAAATGATAAAATTCATAATTATTTAGTTTTTAATATTTACCAAAGAAAAGGAAATTCCAACAAATCCGCCCCATTGATATGCCTTTCGTGTAGGAACAGTTTCTGTTAAACCACCTAGATTATCTCCAATTTCATAGCCTTGATCTAATTGATTTACTTGTCCTAAGGTTGCTCCAAAGTTTAAGATGATTCTATTATCAGAACCAAAAATGGTGCTTCCACCCATTAGGAAATTAAAGTTTTTACCGTCGGAACTTATAGGTATACCTACTCCAAAAGTTCCTCCTAGAGTTACATTTTTCCCATTGTATGGATAAAAGTTGAGGTAGGCAGCTAGGTTTGGAGTAAAATTATTTCCATCAATGGATGTAATCATACTATCCCTATTGATATACTCGGAATTGTCTCTATAGTAAGGGAATGCCATTCCAATACTTGAGTTAATTTTTAAGTCACCTTTAACCGTTACATCAATTTCTTTTGTTTTTACTTTTTGTAGGTTAGTTACATCGGTAATTGATGTTGCTTGCGTACTACCGTCAGCATTCATAGGGTTTTTATATATGTCAATGGTAATTTCAATTTCATCACCCTTGGCTACATCGCTTGTGTTGAAACTAAAAGGAGTATTCATTATTGCTTGATATTCCGTCTCTAGGTAATCTAGTTTTTTCAGTAACATGTCGCTATCAAAATTCTTAGCAAAGTCTAAAGCTTGGCTTCCCCATCCTTCTACAAGCTTATCATATCCTTCACCTTCAAATCCACCTGATTTGCCTCTTGTTTCCGCATAATTGTTGTAAGCATTGGAGAAATTACTTACATAGTTATTTAATCGAGCTACATCGCCGTTTACTGTGTTGTTTATGTCATTAGCTATCGCTAGAAAATCTTGAGATTCTACATTACTTGACCCGAATAATGAGGACATCAGGCTAGAGGTAAATGACTTGATAGAATCAGTTGGTAAATAGGGATTGTATTTAAGTTTATGAACCTTCTGCATAACAAAATCGATATTATTCGTCATTTGCTCAGCTTTGTAAAGTGTCATATATGCACTTTGAACTTTCTCTAAAGCTTGAATGGCTTTTGGGTCTGCCCATAAGCCTCCACGAGTACTTTCAACACCAGATATACTATTCAAAAAGGATGAACCACCCGTTGGAAGTCCGAGCGGACTAATCATACTTAAGAAGTTTAAGTTTGGAGCATCATTAAACTCGGTTGTACTGTAAGAAGCAATGGCAGTGTAAACAAATGGATTGTAGTTTAGGACTTCAACTTTTAAATTGTGATTTCGTTTAACCACAGGTCTGCTAATCTGTTTTCTTATTCCTTCATTGTTAACTTCAAAGAATGCATAATCATCATTTAAAAAGTCATACTGAATTAAGAGACGTTGTCCAAACGCTGTTTGCAGTGCAAAAGCGGTAATGGCAACAAGGGTTAATCTTTTCATATGTTTCATACTGTTTTAATTAATTGATTCGATTTGGAATATCTAGGTAAACGATTTTCTCCTTCAAATATGGATTATTACGCTCTCATTACAAAACTATCTATTTGTTAAGCAAGTCTTTAATGGGTTGAGCATCAACTTCTTCAAGGATGCTGATATTGTCGAAGATTACTTTATTGAGTTTATTGTTTTTACTGCTCTCAGTAATTTTTGCAATGATATCAAAATCACCTTGACCATAGCATTTCTCCCATTGTCCTCTACTACTCATACAAAAAGCTGCAGACCGTGGAGGTAGATAGCAATAGCCACCAATTGGAATGTTTGTGTAAGTAGTATCTTTGTTTCCTACTGTAAAATCACGAATAGGAAAGAAGAATTTTCCGAATGACTCTTGTTTATGAATTGATCCTGATTCATCGATCCAATTTGCTAAGATATCCATTTCTAAATCTAGGTTAATTTTCTCTTGTACTTTCATAAACCAGGTCCATGGGGTAAACCATTTCTTTGCATTCATTTTCACTTTAGAGTAATTGATATTGATACTATCACACTTAAGATAGAACTTAGATTGTGTATAGATGTCAATATATTTTGATTCATCCATGCTGAAACTTGCTGTTAATGCAACATCTCTACCATCTTCCAATTCAACAGATCTGGTAATTACAAAACCTTTGAATTTAATATTCTCAGGATCTAAGGTTCCCAGTGTGGAGTTTTGAGAGTAGAATGTGTTGTTATATAAACTAACCGCATATTCTTGATAATACCGCTCAGCACCTTTCTTAATTGCAGATTTAATTCCATCAAAAGCAAAGTCAATTCCTTTTAGAAGAAGTTCAGCAGATATAATTGAACGAGTTTCATTTCCTTCAAAGTTTTTAGCAACTTCCATATAGGTTAGCGGTTTGTCAAAACTTTGTGTTTCGATTACAAGCTGTTCTCCTGCAGACTTGTTGCTAAGTTTGGTAGGAGCACAAGATGCCAGAAAAACGAGAAGAATAAAAAAATATTGTTTCATATCTATTCATACAAAGAAAAGGTAAATGGTAAACTAAATCTGAAAAATTATCGGATTATCTTTGCCTCAACTCTTTTACCATGTTAAATATTTCTCTCATTCAAATACAGTATCTCATTGCTTTAGATGAGCACCGTAATTTTATCAAAGCAGCTGAAGCAAGCTTTGTAACACAGCCAACTCTTAGCATGCAAATGAAAAAGCTCGAGGAGGAATTAGGTGTTTTAATTTTTGATAGAAGCAAGCAACCAATTACTCCAACCGCATTAGGAGAAAAAATTATTGAACAAGCTCGAGTAATTTATAATGAAACTGCACGGATTGAAAATATACTCAAAGAGTTTACTGGTGAAGTTTCAGGAAACTTAAAAATTGGTGTGTTACCAACGATTTCAAATTCTCTTATTCCCCGCTTAATAAGTCAAGTGGCAAAAAAGTATCCAGACCTAAAGTTAACCATTAAAGAAGGACTAACCCATGAAATTGTAGAGGAATTGGAGGCGAATAAATTGGATGTAGGAATTGTATCTGTTCCACTGCATAATTCGAGTTTAACTGAATCACATTTATACGTTGAAAAGTTCAGAATATATGCACATCCAAATCATCCAAGTGCCAATAAAAACTCATGGGATGTTGAAGATCTTTTAAAAGATAAATTATGGTTGTTATCTGAAGGTAATTGTTTCAGAACACAAGCTATCAATTTATGTGGTTTGCCAGATGAGCAACTCAATCATATGGCACTTAATTATGAGAGTGGTAACCTGCAAACCTTAAAAAAAGTTGTTGATTTAGAGGGCGGAGCTACAATAATGCCTGAATGGGAAGCAGGAGAATTGGATGATGATTCATTGAATAATCTTCGTGCATTTAAAGAAGATAGTGCAGGAAGGGCAGTTGGTCTCATATACACAAAATTCTATGCTAAAGAAGGCGTAATAGGCAAACTTGAAGAAATGATAAAACAGTCATTGCCAAAATATGTGTCCGAGAATCAAGATCTTCAAATAATCGAGTTGATGTAAATGAGATTTTTTGACAAATACACCGGACTCTTTAGAAGGTTGAAGGTTGTTTATTTTATTAATAACCTTGTCAATTACAAGTATTTGAAATCCAATAAAGCTTTATATGATAAGTATGGCTTGAAACGAAAAGTATGGCAGTCGTTAAGCTCGAAACATTTTGAGAATTTACCAGATATCACTCCAGGTTATACTGCAACTGATGACCTATGGGAACTAAACGGATTTGTAAAATTGGACGGTTTTTTTTCAGAAGAGTTTATTGACAAGATTAATGCAGATATTGAAACTGGATTAGCTGAAGGGAAAATCGATTTTAATTTCACACAAAAGAAAATATTATTTGCCTACGAGAAGGTGCCTATTCTTGAAAAAGTGATTAATAATCAGCGTGTTAAGGCTAAACTTCAGGAATTATGCGGAAGTGAAGTTGTCCCATTTCAAAGCATAAATTTTTTATCTGGAAGTGAACAAAAAGCACATAGCGATAGTGTACATATGGCCACATACCCATTGGGTGGATTAATTGCCATCTGGGTGGCATTAGAAGATGTAGACGAACAGAATGGTACATTGTTTTATTATCCTGGAAGTCATAAGATGCCGTATGCTACGAATAGAAATATTGGGAATAGTACGGGTCCAATACTTTCTCCAAACCCCAATAAGAATTATGAAAACTATTTAGAAAAAGAATTAGCTAATAGTGATTTAGAAATGCAAATGTTACATGCTAAAAAAGGAGATATACTTATTTGGCATGCCAATTTAGTGCATGGAGGTTTACCTCATATCGATAAGAATCGAACTCGAAAAAGTATGGTTGTTCATTATTTTCTGAAAGACCGTATCTGTTATCATGAATTAAGCCAGAGACCAGCTGTTGTTAAAGAAATAGTGTAAGAAATAAAAAGAACATTGGATGAATTAGAATGATCTAAGAAGAAGATTTCCATTCTCTTTTTAGCAAGGAGAAAACTACGGAATCGTAGACGTTCTCATTGCTAATATAATGTTCACGCATTAATCCTTCTTTTGAAAAGTTGAAATGAGACATAATACCAAGTGAAGGACCGTTCTCCGGGTCAAGGAATGCTTCGATACGTATCAGCTCCATCTCGCTAAATCCATATTCAATAACGTTCTTGGTAGCTTCCACCATATATCCTTTGGATCTAAATTCTGGATGCAAATAGTATCCAATTTCTGCTCGCTTATGCTCTTTAACCCAATTGTGAAATCCACAACTTCCTATAACTTTATTGGATTGTTTTTCAATTAAATCGAACCAAACAATTTGCTCTATTTTTCTTAAGCTTTGTTTTGTTTTTTCAACTTCAGTCTGAGTCAAAATCGGTTCTGAATAACCTAAAAACTCCATTTGCTCCTTAAGCGATGAAACAATGAGTGTTTCCATCAATGTTTTAGTACGTTCTCTAAAGATGATACGCTTGGATTCCATGGACTGTATACAAATGTAGTTTACTTTGTTTTTAATGTGCCATTTCGGTATAAATCCAATGCCTGATTCAGAAGAGTGCTAAGACTATCAATCGGTATATCCTCATTGGGGTTAATAGTAAAGGTTTTCATTCTTGTCCTATCACCAGATTCCAACAAAGGATGGTTGAGGTGTTTCCCTTCCACAAAAAGGACATATGGCAAACTGCTTTTCTTATCGGTCCAGAGATAACAAAACATCTTTTGTTTGTAGCAAAAGCATGGCATTCCATACTTAATTGTTTCGCTAACATCTGGATCCATTTCAAGAATGATAGTTCGCAAAGCTAGTAAGCAACTGTGGTTAGGCTCTTCTTGCTTTAAATAGATTTGCTGAAGTTGGTCAATCATACTGGGATGCTAAAATATGAAATTCAAAAGTAATAGAGTTATTCAATGCTTTATGTTCTTTAGATAAGTCTATAGCATAAAAAAAGCCCCTCGTAAAAACGAGAGGCTTTCAATTTTTTAATTATAATTTAGAATCCCAATAACACATCCATAGGGTCTTTACCCATAAGCATGGTCTCTGGATTTTCGAGATAGTTTTTTACGCTTACCAAGAATCCAACAGATTCTTTCCCATCTATAATTCTGTGGTCGTAGCTTAAAGCAACAAACATAATTGGTCGTGCTACAATTTGTCCATTTTCAACTATTGGTCGTTCAACAATGTTGTGCATTCCTAAAATTGCACTTTGAGGAGGATTTATAATTGGAGTACTTAGCATACTTCCAAACACACCACCGTTTGTAATGGTGAAAGTTCCACCTGTCATTTCTGGAATTGTTAGTTTGGCATCTCTAGCTTTAAGAGCTAAACGTTTAACTTCAGCTTCAATTTCCCACATGGTCATTGATTCCACATTACGCATTACAGGTACCATTAAACCTTTAGGGCTACTTACAGCAATTGATATATCAACAAAATCGTTGATTACCATTTCTTCTCCGTCTAAGTAGGCATTCACTTTCGGGAATTTTTGTAATGAAAGAGCACAGGCACGTGTAAAGAAGCTCATGAAGCCAAGACCAACACCGTGTGTTTCTTTAAATTTCTCTTTATTCTTAGAACGGATATCGAAGATAGGTTGCATGTTTACCTCATTAAAAGTGGTTAACATGGCAGTTTCGTTTTTAGCGGCAACTAATCTACGAGCAACTGTTTTTCTTAAGTTGCTCATTTTTTCTCTATGTTGCTCTCTGCTTGGCTCACTTGGAGTTGCATAATCAAATGCTCCAGCTTCAGCCATCATCGCATCGTATTTTGTGATTCTTCCGTCTTTTCCAGTACCAACAATATTCGCTGGATTTATTCCTTTCTCCGCAAGAATTTTTGATGCTGAAGGACTAGGAGAACCGGTAGCATAATTCTTTGTTGCAGGAGTAGTATCTTCTTTAGGTTTAGCTTCTACTTTGGCAACAGGAGTCTCACTTTTTGTTTCAGAAGGAGCAGGTTCAGTTTTACCTTCTGGAGCAGGAGCATCTGTATCAATACTAGCAACAACAGCTCCAATTTCAACATCTTCACCTTCTTCAACCAATATCTTTAAAACACCAGATTTTTCTGCATTTAATTCAACGGTTGCCTTGTCGCTTTCTAACTCAGCCACAGCCTCGTCCATTTCAACATATTCGCCATCTTCTTTTAACCAAGTTGCGATAGTTACTTGAGTAACGGATTCTCCGACTGAGGGTATTTTTAATTCTATTGCCATTTGTGTAAAAACGTGTCAAAGGTAAAATAGATTTTTAACTTCTTTGTTTTAAAAATAAAGAATTCAACTTTGTAGCAATTGATGGGAGTAAACAGATGTATAAATAGTTTAATTTCAGCGTTAAAAGCTAATCGAGCGGTGCTTTCTCCTGGAAGTAGAAATGCTCCAATTTTAAATGCTATCTCAAACTCTAATTTGCCAATATCTTCTATTGCTGATGAACGAAGTGCAGGATTTATTGCACTTGGAATGGCAAAACATCTTAAGGCACCAGTTATTCTGAATTGTACAAGTGGAACAGCCGCTTTGAATTACTATCCTGCAATTGCCGAAGCTTTCTATGCTCGAGTACCATTAATTGTTATTACAGCGGATCGACCTCCAGAGCAAATTGATGCGTGGGATGGTCAAGCAATTCGCCAAAAAAAGGTATTTGCGAATCACATTCGAGCATCTTTTGAAACTCCTTCAGTATATACGAATGAAACTGAATTCGCAAAGATTGCTTTACAAGTAAACAAGCATTGGGACGAAGGTATTCCCGGACCAATTCATATCAATGTTCCAATCCGTGAACCTTTTTATGAGGATATGAGTTCAGTTGAAAACTCAGTTCAAACAATGGAAATGAATAGCTCACAGCATATTTCATTATTGAAATTGCAAGAACACTTAAATGAAGATTTTTTAGGAAGACAAATCTTGGTATTCAATGGAATGGAAAGTGGAGAAGAGGTAAAATTAAGCATAGACTGTCTTGCTTGGCAAACCATAGAATTATCTGATGTTACATCAAATATTTCTTCAGAAATAAGCTCTTGGGATGCATTCTTATTTAACCAAATTGAATCAGAATTTAAAGGCTGCGAAAATCTGAGACCTGATGTTTTAATCACCACAGGAACAACAACAGTGTCCAAAGGGCTCAAATTATTCCTAAAAAAGTTTGCTCCAAAGGTTCATTACCATATTTCAAACTACAATGAAATTGGATCTATGTTCGGAACAAAACCAATATGGGTTGATTCAAGTAACCCTGACATTTGGAAAGGTGAAGAACAATTAATTGGGATGGCACAATGGTCTAGTTTTAAATCGGAATGGATGGCCAAAACAGATTCATTTAACCAAAAATATGATGCATTAACCTGGGATGAATTCACTGAATTCTCTGCGGTTAAAGCGGTCTTGGAAAAGCTCCCCGAAAATGCTATTCTTCACTTGGCTAATTCAATGTCAGTAAGGTATGCTTCGTATCTCAAAGGTATAATAGATACAATGAATATTGAGGTTCGAAGTAATAGAGGGACAAGTGGAATAGACGGGTGTACCTCAACTGCAGTGGGTGAGGCTATTTGTACAAAGAAGACCGTGTATTTGATAACCGGAGATGTTGCATTCTTATATGACATTAATGGATTGTGGAATAACAAGCTACCCTCAAATCTTAAAATCATTGTATTGAATAATAG
>JABDQY010000309.1 GCA_013042025.1 Bacteroidia bacterium | reverse complement strand
ACTAAAGTTTTCATTCCGTATTCCTTAGCAATTCTTGGCACTAGTTCATTCCCTTCAATGCACGAAAAAGACCTTACCCATTGGGTATAAGGACGAATAATCTCAATTCTTCTTCTAACTTGAGCTTCGCTGATAGTATCACCCGGTTCCTGACCATCTTCATATAAACTGAAGCACAAACCGTGCATTCCATTATTCAATACTTTATTGAATATTTCTTTTAATTCTTCTTCACTTTTGGTAGACGTATCTAAACCCGAAAGCGATAAGTGTTTTCCTGTTCTTCTTCCCATTTAATATACTATTAATAGACCCTTTTATAGTTCTCCTCTACGTTTTACTAACTCAAGTTTAATTTCTCTTGCTCTATCTTCATTTAAGCTATATTTCCACATAACCAAAATGGCAATAAAAGCGGTAACAGAAGGAATTATAATATCTGCGATTCTTAGATTTACCATTGTCTCAGCAGTTTGTGTTGCAGAGTTTTGGTCAAAACCAACAATTTTCAATACTAAACCTCCTAATATTAAGGCTAGAGCTTGGCCTAATTTTACCATCCACCAATATATTGCTCCAAACGTGCCTTCCTTTCTTGGCATTCCATTTTCTAATTCATCTAAATCACATACATCTGCTGTCATACTCATCATCAATGTAAATAAACCTCCAAGACCGAAAGCCATTAATGGAAGTGGGAATAATATTAGCCAAGGAGCTCCCTGACTGGTATCTATGCTAAACCAAGACATCCCTACACTATCAAGAAATGGATCTAAAAATTCGAATAATTTGCCGACTGCATTATTAAGTGCTTGACCAGCAGATGTTTGATTGAATTTCTCATTTAATCCATTATCAAAACCCCACCATTTCAATATATATCCGACAATAGACAGCAGAGTAGAAATGATAAATGCCTTCCGTTTTCCCCATTTGTTAGACATAGCAGAGATAATTGGAATAACAATAAAGGCTGTTAGTATGGCTGTAATGGTTGAAAACCATGCTGGCCAAGTTCCTGCAAGACCATAGTCCCCATTAAACATGTAGAAAACGATAATATAAAAACTAAAAGCAGCTACCATTTGGAAACCGTTGAACACTAAAAATGTAGCTCCACAAAGCTTCACAAATGGTTTATTTTTAAACACTTGTACAATACCTTTAAAAAGGTCCTTTAGATTACTCCATAAGGTTTTAAAAGTAATTTTGACTCTGTTTTCCATATGCGATGAATCAATACCTCTACAAAAAATTGCTGGGAGCACACCTAAAACAATACAAAAAGCAGCCACAACAGTAGACATTGTTCTAACCCCAGCCGCTTGATCTGAGAACAACTCAGGATCGGCTATGATTACCCAAAACCATGGTACAATCATCCAAGCAACCTGTCCAACAGTATTAGCGAATGCCATTAAGCGAGTTCGCTCATTATAATCAGAAGTCATTTCATATCCTAGTCCTACCAATGGGGTTGCATACATGGTATTACCAATAAGAAAAATCAATGATAAAATGAGAAAATACCAGAAGTTATAGGTTTGCCCATTTTCAGCATCGAGTTGCCATAATGCAGCGAATAATAACCCACTCAAAATAGCCCCAATAAATATATAAGGCCTTCTTCGACCCCATTTTGATTTGGTGTTGTCTGAGATGAACCCCATTATAGGGTCAGTAATCGCATCAAAAATTCTTGGCAATCCTCCTAACAAACCTGCTAAAAAGGGATCCATTCCAAAAGCTGTAAGTAAAAAGAACATAAAGAACCCAAGGGCTCCCGGCAATAAATTTAGTACAAAGTGGCCTGCACCAAATGCAGCTTTTTGTGAAATGGGTACTTTGTCCTTTGCGGCAGTTTTATAATGTGACATATTGAATAATATTAGTTTTTGATAATTATTGTCTGAATAGCTTGTTGGTCAATCGACACACTCTTAACAGTTCCATTCATTTCTAAGTTGAAGCTTTTGGAAGTTTCTCCTTCGTTGAAAACTATCACAACAATACTTCCATCAGGATTTTGTGCAGCAGTAGCTTGCAAGTCTTTATCACTGGTTTCCAAACCAATTCGTACTGCATTTGGCCGTATAAATTTGCTAAAATGGCTCATTACATAGTATAGTGGTGTGTAATATACTTCATCCGATTCCACATCAACAATCACAGGAGCAACACACCAGTTTTCAAACCAATTGGGACCTCCTTGCTTGTCAAGCACCATGTTCCAGTCTACCCAGCCATCTACCCAATTGTTTAAGCAACCAATAATATCTCTTGCATATCGGTTTGTAGGTGCATATTTAGGATGCAAGTGCTTGTCTTCTGCACTTGCCCAATCCCAACCCCAATCGGTAGCCTCTTTGCTCCAATACCATTTGTCATCTTTCCATTTAGGTATTTCAGAGTCAACGCAACCTTCAGTTTCTATAAGATACTTACTTGGGTCTTTTCTGTGTGCATACTGCAACGCCTCTGGAAATACTTCGTATGTACTTTCGTACCAATGAATAGCTGTTCCACCGTAATATTTTGATGATGCTTCATCTTTGTACATTTCATCAACCCATTCTTTGAGGCCCGCTCTGTTTTGATCGTAGCCTAGAATGACTTTTTCACCGTAACCATCCTTTTCCAACTGAGGCCCTAGGTAATCTCTCACAAAGTCTGTCATCTCTTTTGGAGAAAAGTGCATACTTTCCCAGTTATTTCCATTTCCATGTGGCTCGTTTACCACGGTAAAACCCCAAATGTCTATTCCTTCTGCTTTGTATGCATCTAAATACTTGGAGTAGAATAATGCCCATGGTTCGAAATACTCCGGCAGTAGTTTCCCTCCAACATGATGCTTATTATCCTTCATCCAAGGTGGAGCAGTCCAAGGCGAACTGATTATCTTAAACCCCTCTGAAGATACAGCCATTGCATCTTTTATCATTGGGATTATATCATCCTTATCATCGTCTATAGAGAAATTCTCCAATAGCATATCATCTTCTACTGGTGCGTAAAAGTATTGACCAAGTGAAAAATCACAGGAGTTCATATGAGTACGTGTG
>JABDQY010000302.1 GCA_013042025.1 Bacteroidia bacterium | reverse complement strand
GGGCATATTTATATCCAACAATAAAACATCAGGTAGATCTGCAACATCACTATCATTCAAGTAATTGTAAATCTCCTCACCATCATTGAAAACCATTACTTCTTTTGCGAGCAATAGCTTTTCAATTTTTATTTTAGTAGTAAACTGAAAAATATTATCGTCATCTACTATTGCAACTTTGTTTATCATAAGATTTTATCTTTTGGAATTTTAATAACAAAGGTAGTCCCTACATTTGGCTCACTTTCAATATCTATAGTTCCTCCCATGGCTTCTACTTGTGCTTTGGTAATAAACAATCCGACTCCACGAGAATCTTTATTACGATGAAAAGTTTTTCGAAGACCAAAAACTTTTCCTCCAAACTTAGTTAAATCAATACCTAAGCCATTATCTTTAAAGGTTAAAACCAAGTTAGAGTCAACAATTTTTGAGCTCACATCAATTTCTGGCGGAACTTCATCCTTAGAATATTTCAAAGCGTTCGAAATCAAATTTAAGAATATGCTTTCCATATATGTTTTCGATGCTTTAATCTTATCTTCTTTCTTAAAATCAGTTCGAATTATTGCATTCTTACTTTTAATTTTCTCACTTAAGCTATCCTTTATTTTATCAACTATCTTGGATAGCGATAGAACTGATACTTCTTTTGATACTTCATTTTTAATCTTAACAACATCCGCTAGGTCATTTATCGTTTCCATCAAATCTACAGACACAACATCCAGTTTATCTAAAAACAAATCAAAATTCTCTTTTGTAGGATCACTATTGTAGAAATCTAACAATGCTCGAATATTTCCTGCAGGAGAACGAAGGTTATGTGAAGAAATGTATGCAAATTCCTGTAACTGCTGAGTTTGATCTTCAAGCTTATGGTTTAAATCAACCAGTTCGTTATTGGTGTTTTGAAGTTTCTGCTTTTCAAGATTTAGTAATCGTTCGTTACGTTTTCTTTCAGTAATATCAATAACACTAGTTCTAACAATAGTTTTATCCTCATAAGGAAGCTTTACTAAACGAACCTCGCAAGGAATAAGCTTTCCATCTTTTCTTCTTACAATCCACTCATAAACAACATTCTCACCATCGATTGCCTGCTGCATATATTGAGCACTAAGATTGGCACTGTTCTCCCCACTTGCCTGATTTAAAGGGCTTAAATCACCTAGTTTTAAACTTAGTAATTCCTCTTTAGTATAACCAAACATTCCTTCTGCATTCTTATTTGCATCGATATAGCATCTGTTTTCAAAATCAAGAAGCAGAAGTGCTTCCGTCGCATTTTCAACAATAATTCTAAACCTATTTTCGCTTTCTTCTAGGGCTTTAAGGTTCTTATTTTCCTTGGTTATATCTTGGAAAGTAACAACCGCTTCAGTGAAATTACCCGATTCATCATACAAACCACGGACAAAACAAATGGTATCGACCTTGTTTCCTGACTTCAAGTTTAATTCAAGATTCAAGTCAAATGATTCGTAATTTCTAGAAACCATTCCCATCATCAAATCAATAAGATCTGTGCGATCTTCACTTGAAATGTATTTCTTAAGATCATCTCGATTTAACGTTTTTTGACTCGATTCTACTAGTTTATTAAAAGCTTTGTTTTTATTATGAATATTTAATTCGTTGTCTACTACAATAATGCCAGAATAGTTGTTTTCAAAAATAGATTTGTATCGAAGTTCACTTTTGCTTAATCGCTGCTCTACTTCAATTTTCTGGGTAATGTCGGATGATATAATTAACAATTCTTTTACTGCTCCGCTCTCATCTAAAAGAGGAAATTTAGTTGTTTGAAACCAGTACAACGCTCCATATCTGTCCGTAAATGGCTCCAAAGGGATATACTTTTTTTGACTTGAATCAAAAACAAGCTGATCCGCCACCATAATTTGTTCAGGATTTAAAAACAACCCTAATTCTGCATCGTCTTTCCCCAATATTTCATCCCGATCTTTACCAACTAGATCAACAAAAGCTTGGTTTACCATTTGATACTGCCCTTCTTTGTTCTTGACACAAATAAGAAGAGGTAATTTTTCTATAATATTTTTATACCCAAAATCTTCAACAGCAATATTGCTATTTGAAGACACACCACTAGATGCAAACAGATTCTTAATTCTGTCTATCCAGCTTCTTTTCTTTACAGGAGAGTTTATTGAATACATTTCTGTAGCAGTATTCACAAATTTAAGTGATTAATATTAAACACTTCTGAGTTTCCTTTTAGTAAATTTAGACCTAAACTTGCAAACTGTAATATGAATAGGTCATTACAAGCCAATAAGAGTAAAAAAAACACGGTATTGTTTAAACGTGCTTTAATCGACATGTTTAAAGCGAGAGCGATGGCTACAATCTATGATGAGAACAGACAAATTACATCGTATGTTCACTCCACATCCAAAGGACATGAAGCAGTACAATTGGCAATGGCTTATCACCTAAAGCCAATAGATTGGGTAGCTCCATATTACCGCGACGAATCACTTCTATTAGGAATTGGCATGCAACCCTATCAACTCATGTTGCAATTATTGGCTAAAAAAGATGATCCGTTTAGTGGTGGTCGAACATATTATTCTCACCCCTCTTTACTTGATGAAGACAAACCCAAAATGGCTCATCAAAGCAGTGCAACTGGAATGCAGGCAATACCTACAACTGGAATTGCTCAAGGGATTCAGTATAAAAAGAATAATAATTTAGCCGATAAAGATTCGTTAGACTCCTTAGTAGTTTGCTCTATCGGAGATGGCTCAATGACTGAAGGTGAAGTGTCAGAGGCATTACAGATGGCCGTTTTACACCAACTACCAATAATCTATTTTGTGCAAGACAATGATTGGGGGATTTCTGCAAGTGGTGAGGAGATGCGAGCCATGGATGCGTATGAATTTGGTTCTGGGTTTAAAGGATTAAAACGAATTCGAATTAACGGAAGTTACTTTGACGAGGCATATAATGAAATTGGGAAAGCAGTTAAATGGGTACGTAAAAATCAAAAACCCCTGCTTATTCATGCTAAAGTGCCTCTACTAGGTCATCACACTTCTGGTGTTAGAAGTGAATGGTATCGAGATGACTTAGAAGAACACCAAAAAGATGATCCGTTACAGTTTTTAATTGATTTAGCTCTTAAAAATGGTATTTCAAAACAAGAAATTACAACTTTTGAAAAAGAAGCGAATCTGTTTATTGCAGATGAGTTTGACAAAGCTGTTAATGCCGAAAATCCAACTTTAAGCAGCGTTACAGATTACGTTGCTGCATCTACTGAAATTACAGAAGAAACTGGAGAACGATCTCCTTCAAATGGCGAAAAAATAATAATGGTAGACGCAGCATTGCATGCTGTAGATGAAATCTTAGAAGATCACCCAGAAGCCTTGTTATACGGACAAGATGTAGGTATTCGATTAGGAGGTGTTTTTAGAGAAGCAGCTACGCTGGCTCAAAAGCATGGTACGCATAGAGTATTCAATACCCCAATTCAAGAAGCATACATAATTGGCTCAACGTCAGGGATGAGTGCCGTTGGACTTAAACCTATTGTTGAAGTTCAATTTGCAGATTATATCTGGCCAGGTGTAAATCAATTGGTTACAGAACTCTCTAAAACACACTACCTTTCAAATGGTAAATTCAATGTACAAAGTGTTATCCGTATTCCAACTGGAGCTTATGGAGGAGGTGGCCCATACCACAGCGGAACTGTTGAGTCATCTATTCTTCCTATAAAAGGAATAAAGATTGTTTATCCCAGCAACGCTGCAGATATGAAAGGGTTGTTAAAAGCGGCTTTTTATGATCCCAATCCTGTGATTATGTTTGAACATAAAGGAATCTACTGGAGTAAAGTGCCTGGAACAGAAGGAGCCAAATCTATAGAACCTGCCCGTGATTATGTTATTCCGCTTGGCAAAGCAAGAATACACATGGAAGCAGATGAGGAGCGTATCAAATATGGTGAATCCTTAACAATTATTACCTACGGAATGGGAGTTTGGTGGGCTTCAAATGCAGCTAAACAATTTCCAGGTCAAATAGAGATATTGGACCTCCGTTCTTTAAGCCCTTGTGACGATGAGGCTATATTTAACTCTGTAAAGAAACATGGAAAAGCAATTGTTCTAACCGAAGAAACATTAAATAACTCTTTCGCTCAAGCTATAGCTGGCAAAGTTCAAGAAGAGTGTTTTCAATTCTTAGATGCTCCTGTAAAGTGTGTTGGATCTCTTAATCTACCTGCGGTTCCTCTAAATGTAGATTTAGAAAAAGAGATGCTTCCTAATGAGAATAAAGTTGCAGAGCACATCCAAAATTTATTGAATTACTAATGAAAAAAATTAGAGTTGGCGGAGTTCCAGAGCATTTTAACTATCCTTGGCACTATGGCATTCAAAATAGCATATTCAAAAAGAACGATCTAGCTGTTGAATGGCAAGATGTAAAAGGAGGTAGTGGAGCAATGTGTTCCATGCTGGAGAAGAATGAGCTGGATGTTGCTTTGGTATTAACTGAAGGCATAGTCAAACACATACATAACGGAGGCACAGCACGAATTATTCAGTTATTTGTTAAATCTCCACTAATTTGGGGAGTTCATAGCTCGAAGTCTTTTGAAAAAAGTGGACAGG
>JABDQY010000299.1 GCA_013042025.1 Bacteroidia bacterium | reverse complement strand
ACTGTGCGAAAGGTTAGGAGATAACATCGCATTTAATCCAACAGCACTAGCGAACAGATTTACTTTTTCACTGGCTCTATATTCTATTGCCTCGTTCCATTGAAATGAAGAATAATTTCCAAAAGCTACAGTAGATCGAATTTTAAATTTAGGACCAAATAAGTACCCATGCGACAAGCTAGCACGATAACCGTATTTACCAAACTGAGTGGTAGATAATTGAACCGAAACTCTGTTTTTGAGATTCAACAATTTGGTCCAGGAAAACCTTAAATTACTTGGCAACAAGGCAAATGTTCTGTTTTTATAATTTCGTGTTACCTGATTCAGGTTTGAATCAACGAAGTTGTCAAAGCTTTGACTAGAATCGGTACTAAAAGGGTTGAACTCTATTCCTTCAAATCGAAACGAGGTGTCAATGTTTATTTCATTTCTGCTTAACAAATAGGCAGGTTGTACGTTTGTTAATTCTATTAATATACTGCTGCTACTATTGACATTAAAACCTAAGAAAAGATCTAAATCTAAACCCAACCCTGCTACTCCATTACTTTTTTCTATGTAAGACAACTCAGACATTGAAACATCAATATACTCACCATCTTCATGGGTGAACACCGAAAGTTCATTGGACTCAATCTCATCGAATTGTGTAATTACGTTTATTCCATAACGACCCTTTATCCAAAACTTTTCTTTTTTTGCAATAAGATGGCTAATTCCGAGCGTATGACTTGTTGAGTTCAGAAAATTTGTACTAGTACTAGCAATATCTTTTCCCGCAAATTGAGCATTTCCAAAAAGCAATAATTTTGACAAATCACCGCTTCCTGTAAAATAAATTTGACTAATGCTACTTGCATAAACTCTTATTTTAGATGATAGTTTATACTCAACATCTAGGTTAGATAGTACAGCAATGTTGGTTCTTTCGTTTTCCAAATCAACAAATTGTTCTTTGGCATTTGGAGTAAATTTATCTCTCAATAAATAGTCTGAAAACATGGTACTATTTAGCGAGTTAGATCCAATCTCTCCATCCCCATTAATTCTCAAGCTGTTAGGATTCCACAGAAAATCAAACCCACTATCCAAAAACATAAACTGACTTAATGAATCAAATTGTGCATTCAGGGATTGTGTAAAAAGAAGAGTGGCTATTATAACAGTCCTAAAACTTAGTTTCATATACTAAATCGGTTATTAATTTAAGATCAATTGAGTAGTCATTATACATTTTATATCTTGAGGCGTCCTTTGTGTTTAGCTTCGCTATTATTCTGATTTCACTTGCATTCTTTAATATCGCCATTTGTGTTTCCGAAACTTCTGTAATTAGCTCACTTTCAACACCTATTAATACTTTTTCTGTAATTGGGTCCTCTTCAGCAGCCGTTAAATAGTTGGTTTTATTATCAAACAATGAAGTCATAACTTGTCCATTTTCATCTAAAAAATCAAGTTGTATTGAGGAAGAAATTGGAAATGTGTTCAAAGCTTTAACTATAATCTTGCCACTAATTGCATTTTGTGCTTTCTCATCGTCAAACAAGTTAAACTCCTCATCTCTAAGCAATTCAAAGCTATCCAGTCCGAAATTCAATGGAACTTGCAAGGCAAAATCAGCTGTCAATGTGCTAACGTCAAAAGCAAAATCCTCTTGGTTCAATGTTCCATACGGACGTAAAATAACCTTCAAGTTAGGTTGTATCTCGTCTGGAATGTTTTCAAGAAATAGCTTTAGGTTCGAATTTGATTTATCCATTACTATTACTTCTTGTGAGGGTATTAAATAGCCAACATTTCTTGCTTTCTTAATAAATATAGGATTTGAGATTTCTGAAGAAGTAAGTTTGACATTTTGAGGTTTTCTCGTATTTATTCCTAGCAATTCAGGAACCTCGATTAAGGCGTCAATCCCAAATCCATTTTCAACGTTTAACAAGAAACGTGCATCATCTAAACTTATATTCCCCTGCACCTTCTTAAAAAGGTCGACAGGAAAGGTGTCTTTAATATCAAATTGATGATAGCCCGGATCACCAATTATCAACTGAGGTTTAACATCCACCAAGCCAAACTCAATTTTAATTTTATCGCTTAGCGAAAGGGTTCTTTCTATTCCAGTATAATTAATCCGAGCAATTAGGGTGTTGTAGATATGATTAAATGTTGGATACGTAGATACATCTTTACCTTTTAAGATTATGTTAAATCCGTCAATAGGAAATCGTTCTTCAACATAAACAACCTTGCCAGGTTCCGCTGGAGGAATAACCCATTCTTTATATATGCTGTTGGTGTCGTTTAATTTACTACTGTTAGGAACGGCATATTCTAAAACTATAGCTTCCTCTATACTTGATTCCACCTTCATTAATATACTCCCAGACTTTACCTCAATTCGAGTTAATTCAGCTCCCCCGAAGTCATACTTTGTTTCGTCTTCTCTTTCCACTAGGTTCTGAGCAGGAAACACTGCAGTAGCGTATTCTGGCTTAAGGTCTCTTACAGAAAATGTTGTCCTAAGACCTTTATAAATATCAATTGAAACAAGACCGCTACTTGCTTTTGTTTTAATTCTGCTTACCTGCATTTCCATTATCCCGTCTACCGTTTTGCCTGCTAAGGAATACGTTTGAGAATCGCTGCTAAAAGGTTGCAGATTGGTAATAGATCCTGACAAGATAACGCTCTTATCTCCATCGTTAAGGAGTTGAAATTCTATTAGTTCTGCTTCAACTGGTAAATCGTTACTAATTTCTATGTCAATAAAGCCTTCGTTAAACTTGGCAGTTTTAAAAAACTGTTCCGTAACATCTATTACAGTTCCCTGATTTGTCGTAATGTCTTGGGCAGGCAATAATGCTGTTTGTCCGTGAAGCAAAGCACTTTGAGGATACATTTCAAGTAAAGTCAGCGTATCTGTAAATGTTCTATCATCTAGAACTAATGATTCTAAACTAACTTCAATTGTTTCAACTCTATCTGGAACAACCAATACATCTTCCAAGCTGTTTATACCATAGGAATAATCAAACACCAGATCTACAGAATTGTCTCCATTGGACTTAACTAAAGTATCCGGTAATAAATCGATTAAAGAAAGATTTGTTTTTAAAATTGGTCCAAGCCATTCACCTTCTGAACTAAACTTTTCTTTCCGGCACCCAAAAAATAAAATGCTTATAAGAAATATAGCAGTTACAGATTTTTTCATTCTTCACAAAATAAGTCCTCAAACTTGAGATATTATTAAGTTTATTTG
This sequence comes from Bacteroidia bacterium, assembly GCA_013042025.1. GTDB lineage: Bacteria > Bacteroidota > Bacteroidia > NS11-12g > UBA9320 > UBA9320. Next base: position 2,145 of record JABDQY010000299.1, on the reverse strand, counting down.
AATATTGCACTAAAATGTCTTCACATCACTTCGTAAAGGAGGGACAAGAGCCCGCCCTGATTATTGCAAATGGTGCAAGTTGCTCTTATGAATTGCTAACTGAAATAATGGAGTGGTCTCCTTTATTGGTTGTTCTAGATGGAGCATATCAACGAGTTAAGGAATTAGGCATAAAACCAGATGTGGTTATAGGTGACTTTGATAGCATCACTGACACAAATGACGATATAGATGTTGAGTTTATCCATTTAACAGATCAAGAATCAACAGATTTAGAAAAAGGGATTGAATACCTAATTTCAAGAGATTTTAGAGACATTAATGTGTTATGGGCAACCGGCAAAAGAGTGGATCACACAATGAATAACATTGCATCTTTGGCAAAGTTTAGTGAATACCGAATTGTTCTATATGATGACTTTAATCGTGTGTTTGTTCTCCCTCAAAAATATTCAAAACATTATCCTAAGAATTTTGCTTTATCACTTATTCCGTTAGGTAAAGTAACAAATATAAATACTAAAAATTTACGATATAACTTACAAAATGAAGACTTAGAAATTGGAATAAGAAGTGGAACTAGCAATCACGTTCTTGAAACCGGAATAGTGAAAATAAGCTATGAACAAGGGCAATTAGTTTTAGTTGAAAACAGAAGTGAAGTTTAGTAATAATAAAAAGTTGGATTTGTTGGCTCAGTCATTTGTAGATAAGTACAAGGCGTTAAATTCCAGCACATTAAACCTAGACCCGTATAATAGTGCTTATGCAGCACAATATTTAGAAAAGATTGAATACAACACCTATTTAGCTTGCGAACTCTTAAAGAATATTGATGCAATAGATTCATACGACAGAGTGTTTGATTTTGGAGGAGGGATAGGGTTTAATTCGGCATTCTTCAGTTTTGTTGGATTTAAAGAGGTAATCTATGTTGATATAGATTCTTTGAGTAAAAAAGATGCCCAAACAATAAATAGTGCACTGGGCTTTAATAATATCACATATCTAACGTCCGATTATACTATCTTCAAGGAATTTGATTTAACTAAAGCACTAATTTGCAGCCGTGATGTGATTGAACACATTTATGATTTAAAATCGTTTTTACTTTTATCATCAAAAGCAAAAACTAATAGACATAATACAGCTGCCGTTTCTAATTCTTTCTTTCGAAAAAATGAGTTTTTAAAGATTCATCACAATGCCGAATTCGTTGGAAATCAAAATAATATATCTAAAGAAAGGGACAGTTCTGAACCATATATTCAAATAAGGGAAACCATTCTTCGTGATTTAAATCCGAATATTTCGGAAATCAAGTTAGATGTTCTTTTGGGGCAAACTCGAGGCTTAATTAAAAAAGATATTATTGCATTTCTGGAAGACGGCCGTCTTCCAGAACATCATACCTCAATGCTTAATACAAATACTTGTGACCCTTTAACTGGTAATTGGGCAGAGCGAACACTTTCTTTCAAAAACTATGAACAACTTGCTTCATCAACAGGAGTTCAGCTAGATTTTAATCTGGTTGATTACAATACATACAATCAACCTATACTTAAAAAAATTGCATTGAGTTTGCTCAATAGTATAACAAAACTGTCTCAGAATGAGCGTTTATGTGCTTCTTTCACACTAAACTATTAACCTATCTGCTATAGTTAGGTGCTTCTTTAGTTATCGTGACATCATGAGGATGACTTTCTCTCATCCCAGAATTTGTAATATGTGTAAAATTGGCTTCTTTCAACATTTCAATCGAACTCGAACCTGTATAACCCATACCTGCTCGTAATCCACCGATGTATTGATAAACCACCTCAGACAAACTTCCCTTGTAGGAAACTGTTCCAACTATTCCTTCAGGAACGAGTTTTCCGATTTCTTCTTCAGCATCCTGAAAATATCGGTCTTTAGAACCCTGTTTCATTGCTTCAATTGATCCCATTCCTCGATAAGATTTTACTTTTCTTCCTTCGTAAAAAGATACTTCTCCAGGACTTTCTTCAGTACCAGCAAAAAGGCTTCCGGCCATTATTGTATCCGCTCCAGCAACTATTGCTTTTACGAGATCGCCACTGTATCGTATACCACCATCAGCAATAACTGGTACACCTGTTCCCTTTAGTGCTTCTGCAC
>JABDQY010000297.1 GCA_013042025.1 Bacteroidia bacterium | reverse complement strand
CCATTGGTTTATCTGCAGCTGATATTATCGGTCACCACTTTGGACCCAATAGCTATGAAGTATTAGACTACTATAACAAAGTGGATGAATATCTTTCCAATTTCATTTCCTTTCTTAATCAATCAGTTGGTAAGGATAACTACTTACTTGTACTAACGTCAGATCATGGTGTAGTTCCTTTTCCTGAACTATCGGCTGAAAAGGGGCTTGATGCAAAACGAATTAGCCAGAGTCGATTTAGTTTAGATATCAATCAAATAGACAAAGACCTAAGACATTTTTATCGATTGGGAGAATCTACTATTCTAAAATCTTCCTACAAGGGAATAGAACCTGCATTTGAATATTTAAACTCAAAAGGGGTAGATAGTTTTGAATATCTTCAGAAGTTACGCACAGAGCTTTTAAAGTTACCTTATATTGAAGAAACCTATGATTTCTTTGAGATCAATGAACAATCTTGCAAAAAACCTTATATGGATTTAGTTCGCAATAGTCATTCTGACAATGAAGGTTATTTTTTAAAAATTCTAGCAAAGGAGTATTATCTAATTGATATGAGGGATCATGGTACTACTCACGGCACTCCTTATTCTTATGATACTCATGTACCTTTAATATGGTATGGAAGTGCTCTTAAAAATGAAATAATCAATGAATCGGTTCATACAGTAGATATTGCTCCTACTATATTGGGATACTTAGGAATTCAATTGGATGAAAAGTTGAGTGGTAGAGATTTATTTAATAATTCATCAAATAAATAAGCGTAAGCTTGATGCTGTTAGCACGGGTTTGTCTTCCGTTTCCTGACAATTTGGTACCAAATTTATCGTGTGTGTAGGTTTGTAGAGCTCCAAAACCATACTTAACATTCACTTCCATAGGTGTACTTCCTCTCCAAAAATGAACACCTCCGCAAACAGTTGGCATAAACCAAGCCTTACTAGCGTCTCTTTCTTCTTGAGAAGAACCAGGATTTATTAATCCAATCTTGTTCATTTCAATTCCACCACCAATGTTCAAACCAAAATCTTCATTCGATTCATACGTAGAACCGGTTCCTACATAAAACTTAGCTAACAATGGCACTTGAATACTTCCAAATCCATAAGAACCATTTACATCTTCATTGGATGGAAATGCCTGACCAAAACCTAAAGTTACAGGAGCAGAAATAGCAAAGGCCATATTATCACCAAATTCTTTTATGTTTAATCGAGGTTCAAGTCCCATACTAAAATAAGATATGTATGTAGTTTGATATGGTACATCTTCGTATACGTCGGCAGTTGTAACTGAATCTATAACCACTTTTCCTACATATTCTTGCGTAGAAGATAAAGGAGTAGTAGCAAAATCTACATAGAAAGAAGATGCCAGGCCCAAGAAGAATCGGTCACTTAAGCTTTTACCAGAATTGGTTTCAAGTACTTGAGCATTAGCAAGAACACCAAAGCTCAGTATAAATAATAGAAGTATGTTTCTCATTTGTATATTAACAATCAAAAATAATGCTAAAGTGTGTTTGCTATCGTCATTCTTGTATAATATTCTCGTTTTTATAGAATAAATGATACGCAAGTCCTATTAGTATGGTTGAGAAATAGATGCTACCTTGGCGTTCTAAAAGGCTTTCAAACTGAATTGAGGTAAAAAGCATAACCAATATCGTAATGTAGATATAGTCGCGTAGATTTACTCCTTGAAAAAAGTAAAGAAAGTATGCTAAAATCAACACTATGCCTAGTATACCGTACTTTATTCCAAACTCTAAAATTTGATTGTGAGGTCCTACCCTGTTCTCTTTAAACAAAACACTATTTTCCTTTTCATACATCAGTTGTAATTCTGCTTCTTGATTTCCAGAACCCACTCCTATTAAAGGATGTTCTTTAATTATACCAATACATGCTTTGTATGCTTCAAGTCGCATTGCCATCGATTTATAATTTATATCCTCTCCATTCGACCAACTGTTGAAGTCTTCCATAGAGTTGCTTATTTTGTTTTTAAACGAAGTACTTAAAGCATAAGCACCACTTAATACAGCCATTATCATAACTGTACCAATGAGCAAAGTACTATACTTCTTCGTATCGAGACTATAGATAAACAAACCGACTATAGAAGCTACATAAAAAGACAATAATCCTGTTCTTGAACCAAGGATGTGAAAACCAATCAGAATTCCGATAAAAAAGATTATTACCAATTTTTCTTGCAAGGAGGTTAGCATTTTTTTGATGAAGACCCCTCCTAACATTATCAGCATTATCCCATTAATAATTCCAAAGTGAATATGATGCATTCGCAAAACTGGAATTGCTTTACTCTGCAGTAGCATTTCATCGTAATAAGCCTTGTTTACCCAATAGTTTCCAACCGCTATACAATTGATAACCAAAACTATAGCAGCAAAAATTATCACAAGCCATAGCATTTCTTTCTTTTTGTTTTTAAAATGATAAAGGCTAGCAAACTGTAAAAAAATGAATCCGATTACTAGCATAAGTTTAGCACTAACAATGGAGCTATCTTCAGTTCTTAAAAAGTCAAATAGACTCAACAGAAGAATCCCAGTAAAAACAATTACCAGTTTTTTATGATTGCTCCAAATTTGTGAAAAATATGGAAGTACGCTTAATGCGATTATCCCAGTTGATAGACTAACTAGGAATGGTGAAAACCATAATCCAATAAAGCCAATAATAACTGAGACTAAGAAAACATAGAATAAATACTTCTGAGAAATAGTATTATCGAGCATAGCTCAAAAGAACCTTGCTGTTAGTTGAAAACCCAATCTGGTTTGCCGATTGCTCAGACAAGCGAATAATAGTGGAGGATTCTTCCGATTTAACGAAATTGCTTATTACTTTGATAAACACCGTTTTTTCATTTGAAGGATTTGTTACCATTATAACTGTTCCAATTGGAGCGTTAAAATGAGCAGCAAAATTCTTATCACTTGGTACGCCATCACCTCCAATTACCCCAACTCCTGTTTCTTCTACTTTTTCGATATTGTATTCCACAAGCTTCTCAACTTTAATGCTATAACCAGAGGAGCTTTGTTTTGTTTCAGTTTCTACCACAGTGTCAAACCCTAACTCCTCATATTTCTTTTCCTCAAGTTTTTCTTTTACCGCTTCGTAGTCCTCATCAACCACAGACACTGTTTTCGTTGTTGCTTTACCATCTTGCACCAATAACTTTTGACCTTCAGATAATGCAGTTGTTTCCAAACCATTTAATGTTTGAATCATCTCTACAGACGTCTTGTATTTCTGAGAAATGGAGTATAACGTTTCTCCAGGAGAAACAATATGATACTTGGCAAATGTGCTAACTTCAGTTGTGGTTGTAGTTGTTTTTTCTTTAACCACTTCCGGTCTATCCTTAATTACAATATCATTGTTCTCGAAATAGTCTGTTACTACTTTTTCTTCTAATACAGGTTTTGCCTCGGTTGGCACCCATATGATATGGTCCGTTTTTATAACTTTATCTGATCCAGGATTTTCATCAATCAACGTTTTCAAAGGAACTCCATATCGTTTACTAATACTGTACATCCCTTGCCCTTGCTCCACTTTGTGTAGAATATACACCTTTCCATTTTTTACTTTGGTTCCAACTGAATCTGCCTTGTGTGCAAACGCAAAAAAGGAACAAAATAAAACCCCAAATGCTATTATCTGTCTCATTTTATGCAAATCTATCTATGATATTTGTGTATTAAACAATTACTTATTCACTTTATTGTTTGTATTTGTAATATTGTTGTTAAAATGAAACAATTATTCGTTAAAATTCTCCTATTGGTTAGCCTATTTGCATCAGCTCAAGTTCCAGAAAACGATACTAAAAAGACGGTTGTAGTCTTTGATTTGAAAGAAGACATCGCTCCTGCTGCGGCCCGTATCACATCTAAAGCTGTGCGTCATGCAGAAGATATAAACGCTGATTTAATCTTGGTTCATATGAATACGTATGGTGGATATGTTATTGATGCCGATTCCATAAGAACTAGCTTATTAAATACCAAAATACCGGTGTACGTATTTATTGATAACAATGCCGCGTCTGCAGGGGCTCTAATATCCTTAGCTTGTGATAAGATATACATGAGACCTGGAGGAAATATTGGTGCAACCACCGTTGTTAATGAAACAGGTGAAAAAGCTCCAGACAAGTACCAAAGCTATATGCGTAAGCAGATGCGTAGTACGGCGGAGAGCCATGGAATGGACACGATTATAAACGGTAGAGACACTACCTACAAATACAAGAGAAATCCTGATATAGCTGAAGGTATGGTCGACGAAAGAGTTGTTGTTGAAGGATTAGATGACGCGGAAAAAGTGATTACTCTAACAACTGAGGAAGCTCTAATTTGGGGATATTGCGAGGGAAAAGTAGAAAGTTTAGACGAGATCCTTAAACTTAATAATGTCACGAACTATAAAATTGAAAAAGTAGAGAAAAGTAATCTTGATCATGTAATTGCATTCTTCGCTAATCCTGCATTGAGATCAGTACTAATTATGCTAATGATTGGTGGTATCTATTTTGAACTTCAAAGTCCAGGTATTGGTTTTCCTTTAGCGGTGGCTATTATAGCTGCTGTATCCTATTTCGCACCTCTTTACTTGGAAGGAATGGCAGAAAACTGGGAGATTTTACTCTTCTTCATTGGATTCGCTCTGGTCGCCGCCGAGGTCTTTATTATACCCGGCTTTGGGGTAGCAGGTATAAGTGGAATTCTGCTTATTGTAGTAAGTTTGGTATTAAGTATGATTGGCAATGTTAATTTCGACTTCAGTGGAACAGATACCTCTGAATGGAATAATGCACTTGCTAGCCTGTTCTTTGCCTTTATTGGCTTGTTTGCCCTCATCTTCTTCTTTGGAAGTTCATTTATAAATTCCAAATTCTTTAGAAAAGTTGTTTTAATGGACACCTTAGATGATAGTCATATCAATGTGCAACAAGAAAGAACAGAAACCGTTGAATTGAGAGGAGCAAAAGGTGTTGCTACTACTGCATTTAGACCAATGGGAAGAATCAATATTGATGGGGTCAACTATGAGGCTAAAACCTACGGTGAATTTATCGATTTAGGAGATAAAGTTGAAGTGCTAAGCATCGAAAACCAATACTTAGTGGTCAAAAAGATAAGCGTATGAAGCAACTAATGACATTTCTAATCCTTTTATTGGCTTTTAATGGCTTTTCTCAAAGCGAAGCTGAAATCAGCATTGGAGATACACTCGTTTTCTATGGTTGTAGTGGAGAGTCATTCAAGTACATTGACCTATACAAAAAAACACGTATAGAGGTAGAGGGAATAAATTACGACACCATGTCTGAATGGACTTTCTATAATACCTTTTTTGAAACAGGTGATTTTGACGTTACTCGATTGCCTTGTAACTATGAGGGTAAGCATGCCGTTATAAAGCACATAATGCTATTAGAAACAGAAGATGGCATAGGTCAAACAGTTGTTATAGCAATGATTGAAGGTGAACTTTCTGCCGCATACATCATTGAAGAAGCCTTTATCAATGAGGAAATTATATACATTCCAACAGAGTGAAAATATTAATCATACGGTTTAGTTCTATCGGTGATATAGTGATCACCTCACCCATTGTTCGTTGTGTTCGAGAACAATTGAATGCCGAAGTACATTTTCTTACGAAAGAAAAATTCCAGGGCTTAGTAGATGACAATCCATTTATTTCCAAAGTACATACTTTACAAAACAACCTTGATGAAACTATCGCATTACTAAAGAATGAAAACTACGATACCATAATTGATCTTCATAAAAACCTTCGTACGGCTAAAATCAAGAAAGCGATGAATGCCACATGGTATTCTTTCAACAAAGTCAATATTCAAAAGTGGTTGTTCGTCAATTTCAAAATAAACTTCCTTCCCCAAGAACATTTAGTAGATCGGTATTTCAAAGGAATTTCCGCTCTGAATGTGATTAACGACAAGCAAGGACTTGACTATTTTTTACCTCCAGAATTCAGCTTTGATTTATCTTCCCACAATCTTACAAAAGGGAAATACATCGTTCTCAGTATTGGAGGGACATACACTACCAAACGAATACCAAACGATATTCTCTTAGCGTTAATTAACCGTTTAAACAAACCTGTGGTCGTTATTGGAGGTGGTGAAGAAGATAGCAAAAATGCCACCTATTTGGAACAACATTCTTCCAATAAATCCTTAACAAATCTTTGTAATAAACTTTCAATAAATGAGTCTGCTTATCTCATTCAAAATGCTGCTAAAGTTGTTTCTGGAGATACAGGAATGATGCACATCGCAGCAGCATATAATAAACCTATAGAATCGATCTGGGGAAATACACATCCCCTATTTGGAATGTATCCTTACTTTCCAAAGAAAACTGAAAACTTATCCAACATGCATCAGGTAGATTTAAAATGCAGACCTTGTAGTAAATTAGGTAGTTCTTCATGCCCTAGAGGACATTTTAACTGTATGAAATTGCATAATGTGGAAGAAATCGTTAAAAACTGTAATTCTATAGAAGGTATACAATAAATACCTTTGCCTAGCATTTAATATTATAATGAGAAAGTTTTTACTACTCGCGGTACTCTTTGGTTCAATTATCAGTTTTGCTCAGAACAAGGTGGCGTTTGCCAAGCTTGTCAAAGAAGCAGATGGACTCTATTACTACAACAACACCCCATATACAGGAGAATCTTTACTCCTTTGGCCTAGCAACAAATACATGCAACAGGTTACTTGGGTTGATGGCAAAATAGATGGAGTTTTTAAAAGCTGGTACGAAACAGGAAGACCAGACCAAGAAATCGAATATAAAAACGGTAAACGACATGGCAGCTTCAAAACATTTTATGCCAACGGAGCACCAGAAGTGCAATGTCGCTACAAGAACGGTGTATTAGATGGTGGTTACATGCTCTACAGCACCAATGGGAGCCCTAAAAAGAGAGCCACTTTTGTTAACGGAAAAGAAGAAGGTGAATTTGTTCTATTTCATTCCAATGGTTTGAAAGAACAAGTTGGAACATATAAAGCTGGCAAACCAAATGGGTTGGTTACTTCTTATGATGATGAAGGTACAAAACTCAAGGAGGTTAACTATAAAGATGGTCTAAGACATGGTATGTCGACTGTTTACCATGCGAGCGGAGCAGTTGGCGAAACATGCAACTATGTAAATGGTTTTAAAGATGGAGAAAAATTGGTTTTCACCATGGCTAACAAGGTTATGCAGATGGAAAACTATAAAGGTGGAAAGCTAGATGGAGAGTCTATAACGTATACCATGAGTGGATTACCTCTGGAAATCAAAACATTTAAAGCAGGACTTTTACATGGTCCATACAAGTTATACAAAGAAGCTGGATTGGATACCTACGGGGATTATAAAGATGGTAAAAAAGAAGGTCCTTGGGTGGAAAATGCCAAGAATGATGCGACAGGCAAGAATGAAGGATCATACACCAACGGAATGAAAAACGGATTCTGGAAACTTGGAGCAACTAATTTATTTGGAAAATGCCAAGGCGAATTTTCAAACAACTTAAAACATGGCACTTGGCAATACTGGAAACACGATGGCAAGAAGTGGAAGACGGAAAAGTGGGATAACGGTGTATTAATCAAGTAATGGCAGAACTTCGAGACATTGAAACAAGAGAGGATATACTCTTGATAATGAGAGAGTTTTACGACAAACTTCTCGCTGACGAATCCATAGCGTATATCTTTACAGAAGTTGCAAAAATTAATTTGGAAGAACACTTTCCCGTGTTGGTTGACTTTTGGGATAGCATTCTTTTTGGAAGTGGCACATACCAGAACAATGCAATGAAGGTGCATATTGATTTAGCAAAGAAAAGCCCACTTACAGCACAACATTTTAAAACCTGGCTTGGATACTTGTTTCAGAGTATTGAAGACAACTTTGAAGGATTAAAAGCCCACACCATGAAAGCTCGAGCTCAAAACATTGCAGGTTTGATGGAGTTTAAGGTTCAGAACGTTTAACCCAAAAGATTTATTAAATTGCTTCCATTAATTATTAATAACAATGGGAATTAAAGGTGATAAGCATACAGCAGACGCAGCAATTTCAGCAGAGTTGCTGATTTCTAAAATTGAAGGAATAGGTGGTATCACATCAAAAAAGATGTTTGGTGGGCACGGCATTTTTCATGATGCAAAAATGTTTGGGATTATTGATTCTAAAGGAAAATGCTTTATGAAAGTGAACGATGAGACTAAGCCGCAATTTGAAGCTGCTGGCGGAGTTCAACACAGCAGAATGCCATATTACTCGGTACCATTAGCTATTGTGAACGACCAAGAAACCATTGTGACATGGGCAAAAAAATCAATCGAACTTTCGAAATAGCACAGCTGCATGAACCATCAGATTATTGACAATCAAGAGTTTAATGGAACTCAATTCACTTCAGATAGTATTTCTTCCGAATATGAAGTGTGCTCCTTTATCAATTGCGACTTTAGTAGTGTAAACTTAACTGAAGTAACCTTTGAAGAATGCGAATTTATTGGCTGTAATTTCACCAATGTAATTATTAAAAAAACTGGCTTCAAAGATGTGCTATTCACAGAATGCAAACTTATGGGAATGCATTTTTCGAATGCAAATCCATTTCTGTTAGAAATGTCTTTTGATACCTGTCAACTTGACTATGCCTCATTCTATCAATTGAAGCTTGCCAAAACTAGATTTAATAAATGTTCGTTAAAAGAAGCGGATTTCGTTGAAACAGATTTAAACAATGCTGTTTTTGATGAATGTGACTTGTACGGATCTACCTTTGAACAAAGTGATTTAACTAATGCGGATTTTCGAACTGCAAAAAATTACAATTTAGATCCCGATTTAAATACAATGACAAAAGCCAAGTTTTCAGTGCAGGGGCTAGCTGGATTATTGGATAAACATCGATTGGATATTAAGTAATGTTATTCCATCCTCCCTTCACTCCACTTAAACAAAGCTAAATCGTATTTAATAGGGTCTTCTGGGTCAAGCTCGCTCAAATTATCAGAAAGCTCCTCAACAGCTTTCCAATCCTGTTGTTTTCGAGTTAGCAGTCCAAAATGAAACGCCGCTCGTTGCACATGAACATCTAAAGGACACTTAAGCTCCGAGGGTTTGATGCTTTTCCAAATACCAAAATCCACACTGAGCGGAGTCGAAGTGTCTTCTCGCACCATCCAACGCAGATACATATTCAATCGCTTAGCAGATGAGTTTTTAGCAGGATTTGCAATGTGTTTTCGTGTTCGTTGTGGAATTTCATCAAAACCTAGTAGCTCTGAATCAAAAAAGGACCGATGAAAATTAGATATCCTGTTTTTCATAGTCTCACCAACGAAGAAATTCTCCAAAGATTTTCCGTTGGAATAAAACAGTTTTAATACTTCAATAAAATAGAGGCAATCGGTGCTATTAAAGGTACGATGCACAAACTTTTCAAAGACCTTTTAGTCTGACTCACTGTGATTTACAATAAAATTGTGCGGCTCCTCTCCCATCCAATGCATCAATTTATTAGTATTGTTAATGATAGTTTTTCGTTGTCCCCAAGCTAAAATAGCTGCAAAAAATGCTGAGATTTCAATGTCTTCTTTTATAGTAAATC
>JABDQY010000292.1 GCA_013042025.1 Bacteroidia bacterium | reverse complement strand
AACATATTTAGGGAACTTGGTACGACCCATCATACCTCATTTTACTATGGAGGAAACTTGGAGTTTGCGAATATTAAGGTTCTATTTAACGATGCAGATTACGTAAAATCTGAACCGGATTTTAATTCTTCAAACACGAATGCATGGGGAGTTCATGATGAAGTTGTGTTTGATGAGTTTTTTAAGGATTTTGAGAATGAATCAAAACCACAGTTTAAAATGTTGTTTTCGTTAAGTAGCCATGAACCTTTTGACGTTCCGCATTATTCCAAAAAAAGCGATGCCTACCTTAATAGTATTAGTTATACTGATAGTTGTCTAGGAATACTAATTGAGAAATTAAAAGCATCGGATAAGTGGAACAATACGCTATTAATTATAACTGCAGATCACGGCACTGTTCGGCCAGATAATGCTGCAATTTATGACAAAACAAATTTCCGAATTCCAATGGTTTTGACAGGGGGAAAAGTGCTAAAAGATACTGTAATCCATGATGCTGTAAGCCAGGGTGATATTCCAGCAACAATTCTTAAGTATAAGACAGGTAAGAATCCATTTCTATATCAACAAAGCATATTAGAGCCGAGTGGCGTTGCATTTTATTCTTATTACATCGGTTTAGCATGCATACAGAATCAATGTGATCAGTACTACGACTTTGCACAAAAGAAGTATTTCAAAAATGAATGTGACCAACCGTTCGAGAAAGCATATTATCAGCTTTCAAATTCCTATTTTTTTAATAACTAGTACTTCACAAACTTGTGAACTGCATTACCATTTTTGAGGTAATAGATGCCACTAGTTAAAGATTGTACTTGAATTATTGTTGATCCGTTAACTAGTTTACCAGATAGCACCTCAGCTGAAAGATTATTTATTATTGAATATTCAGTAGTTGAAAGGTCGGTTGCTTCAACAATTAAAGTAGAATTAGTAAGTGTTGGATAAACTTTCAATTGATTAACCACTAATTGCGGTGTACCAGCTGATGGTCCGTTCATTGCACTTATTTCGGCAATTGTGCCAATACTCAAGTTTTTATAACTACCACTTCCATTTTCCGTTTCCTTAGTGGTACGAACCATATAGTAATTTGTTCCCTCCCAAGGAGTGTTGTCAGTTAGCGTAAGACTCATTATTGGAGTGGTATTTAACAATTCAAAATTACCGTGTTGGCTGTGTGAACGATAAACGTAGTATCCATCTATAGAAGTTTCTGATGAAGCTGTCCAGCTTATATCAACTTCAGTTTTAGCTCCATTTGCTACAAGTTGAACATTTGTAGCTGGAAGTATCATTTCTGTTCGCAAGCTTGGATCTCCTAAAAGTGCTATGTGAGCACCTTTACGATAGAAGTTCCCATCGTATTGGTTTGTATTATTTTGAGTTCTTAATGTAACATCTCCATACGTTTCACCCATTGCTAAAGTATGTGTTATCCATTTAGGCCGTCCACTCCAAACGCAAACTAATCCCATGTCTTCAGTAGCCAATGTTGCTCTCATAAAGTTGTTCTCAATGTCATAGTCGCCAAAGAAACTTCCGAAAATATGATTAAAAACAGCTGCATTTTTAGTGGTAAAGTCTGCTGTATTTCCTAACCCATTGCACGAAGTGTACCAGCCTGCTCCGCATACGTATGCGAATAGATAGTCATCTGATGCAGTTGTTGTGAACAAGTCGCCATATACAATACCTTCTTTTCCAAAATGTGAAGTAAAGTCTCTTACAGCTCCAGAACCAAATCCCTCCTCTAAAGGAGCAAAGTTGTTCTCATGTATTCCTTTTTTAAGAGGTACCGTGTTTCCAATTTTAAACTGATGAGCTTTATTTAGATATCTTCTTGTTAGTTCAATTTCAGATTCCGAGAATGCTGGCATATCACTAAAATCTACCCTACCTACCGCAATTGATGCAGTTCCAGCTATTTGAGCATTATCAAATTTTCCATCTCCTATTGCATTGTTGTTTTCATCTCTTTTAGCTAGAGTTGTTGAATCTAAATCTGTCCATGTTCCACCAACAGAACCATAGTATGAGTCTGCAGGCCAAGCTCCACAATGGGAGTTTGCATCAACAGCATCATGTCCGTCTGGAGGATAAGGGTAATTTGCATCCTGACAATACATTCCTGAATAAGGTACCGGCAAATGTCCGAGTAGATATACTGCATCACATCCATTTAAATCGTATTTCGCCATTATACTAGATTTCATAGAGGAAACTGTTGCATTTACATCTACTACTTCAATTTCTACATTCCAACCATCACCTACTAAATCAGATTGTAATTCTGAAATTTCACTTGTTAAACTATCATTGATATTCTTTGCTACATAAATCCACAGATTGCCGCGAGTATGAACAGCAGGTTTTTCTATTGATGCTGAGATGTAACTATATCCAAGAAGTTTTACCGTTGCAGTGCTAAACGGTTCGTCAAACGTAGTAACTTTTTCAATTGCATATTCGTAAACAACTCCAGTTGTAACACTATTGTCTTCATAAACACTATCAGTTGCAGACAAGGTCGCTTGAGGGCTTCCCCAACTAGAACTTCCCAAATCCCTTCGGTAAATTTTATAAGCTGTTGCATGAGCAGCTACCTCCCATTTTAATGTGATTGTTCCGCTGGATTTATTGATTTCAGCATATCCAGGTACGGATCGTTTTTCATCGTTAGATTGTGCGAATGCCGCAACATTTAACACAACAAAACACAGTGTTAGAATTGTTTGTAGTTTAATTTTCATCGAGTAAAATAAATTTATATTCGTACAAAAGTATTAAATAATGAAGAGTAGATTAGTTTGGTTATTGTCATTAATCATTTTTGGTAGCCTAAATTGTACAGCCCAAAAGTTTTGTCAGCACTTGAGGTTAGCACATCAATCAGCTACTGATAATACTATTGATCTAAGGGCTGATACGTTTGATGTCATAAACTATGAAATTAACGCAGCATTCTTGAACTATCAAATAGCCAAAGATATTGATGCAAATTGTGAGCTTCAAATTGTATTGAAACTGGAATCTACGTCCATGAATTTGGATCTTATGGGATTAAATGTTTCAGAGGTAACTGTGAATGGTAATTCTGCTTCATTTTCATACAATGACCCTTCGTTGCAAATAGACTTACCTGTCTTGGCAAAAGGCGATACTTTTAAAGTGGATGTTTCTTATAACGGAAATCCAAAAAAAGATGCTCAATGGGGTGGTTTCTATTTTACAGGTGAATACGCGTTCAATCTGGGTGTAGGCTTTGCTTCAGATCCACACAATTTTGGTAGAGTTTGGTATCCTTGTTTCGATAATTTTACAGACCGTGCAACTTATGATTATAACATAACGGTAGATTCTGGATTTAAAGCTTATAGCAATGGAGAATTAATTAATGTGTCAAATAATGCTTCTACGCAAACATTTCATTGGAGAATGAACGACCCAATACCTACTTATTTATCTTCTGTTGCAATTGCCAAATATGAAGAGGTTACGATGAATGTTGAAGGAATTCCTGTGGTTCTCACCTCACTTGAAAAAGATACAGCTAATATGCGACAAAGCTTTGTGCATTTGCCGGATTGCATCAGTCAGTATGTTAGTAAGTATGGTGT
>JABDQY010000289.1 GCA_013042025.1 Bacteroidia bacterium | reverse complement strand
GCTTAAAGGTAAGCAAGGTCGTTTCCGTCAAAACTTATTAGGTAAAAGGGTAGATTACTCTGGTCGTTCTGTAATTGTTGTAGGTCCAAACCTTAAATTACACGAATGTGGATTACCTAAAGGTATGGCTGCTGAGCTATTTAAACCGTTTATCATCCGTAAACTAATTGAAAGAGGAATTGTTAAAACGGTTAAATCTGCTAAGAAAATTGTAGACAAGAAAGAACCAGTTATTTGGGAAATTCTTGAAAATATCTTAAAAGGTCATCCAATTCTTCTTAACCGGGCCCCAACGCTGCACAGATTGGGTATTCAAGCGTTCCAACCCAAACTTGTTGAAGGAAAGGCTATACGTCTACACCCATTAGTTTGTACTGGATTTAACGCGGATTTTGATGGTGACCAAATGGCTGTGCACGTTCCTTTAGGACACGCTGCAGTATTGGAAGCACAAATTTTAATGCTTGCTTCTCATAACATTTTGAACCCTGCAAATGGAGCTCCAATTGCAGTACCTTCTCAGGATATGGTTTTAGGTCTTTATTACATGACCAAATCAAGAAAGTCTACTAAAAATGAGACTGTTATTGGTGAAGGCTTAACCTTCTACAACTTTGAAGAGGTGATGATTGCTTATAATGAAGGTAAAGCGAATTTAAATGCAAACATCAAAGTAAGAGCTCGTGTAAAAGAAGGTGATGAGTTTACAACTAAATTAATTGATACTACAGTTGGAAGAGTAATCTTCAATCTAAATGTACCTGAAGAAATTGGTTTCATTAATACCTTGCTTACTAAAAAATCTTTAAGAGATATAATTGGTAACATGATTAAAGTTGCTGGAGTTGCTAAAACTGCAGACTTCCTTGATGAGATTAAAGACTTAGGTTTTTATTACGCGTTTAGAGGTGGACTTTCATTTAATATTTCTGATGTTTTGGTTCCTAAGAAGAAAGAGGGACTTATTGAAAAAGCAAGAGAGGAAGTTGCTGAAATCACATTCAACTATGAAAATGGTTTCATAACAAACAATGAGAGATACAATCAGGTAATTGATATCTGGACAAGAATTAATTCTAGAGTTGCAGATGCACTTCTAGATGATATTTCTAGTGATAATCAAGGATTTAATCCAATTTTCATGATGCTTGATTCTGGTGCAAGGGGTTCGAAAGAACAAATTCGTCAGTTAGGTGGAATGAGGGGTCTTATGGCTAAACCTCAGAAGAAAATTGGTGCTGGTGGTACTGGTGAGATTATTGAAAACCCAATTCTTTCTAACTTTAGAGAAGGGTTATCAATTTTAGAATACTTTATCTCTACTCACGGTGCTCGTAAGGGTCTTGCGGATACAGCACTTAAAACAGCAGATGCGGGTTATCTTACAAGAAGGCTTCATGATGTTGCTCAAGATGTTGTAGTTTCAATTGAAGATTGTGGTACGCTCAGAGGATTTGAAGCAAGAGCATTGAAAGAAAACGACGATGTAATTGATAGTTTATTTGATAGAATTTCTGGTAGAATTTCATTGCTGGATGTTTATCATCCTGATACTGAAGAGCTAATTGTTGAAGCAGGTGATGAGATTACTGAATCTAAAGCTAAATATATTGAGGATTCAGGTATTGACGCTGTTGAGATTCGTTCTGTAATGACGTGTGAGTCTAAACAAGGAGTTTGTGCTAAATGCTATGGTAGAAACCTTGCAACTGGCAGACACGTGCAAACAGGTGAAGCTGTTGGTGTTATTGCTGCACAATCAATTGGTGAGCCAGGAACACAGTTAACACTTAGAACATTCCACGTAGGGGGTACAGCATCTAACATTGCTCAAGATAGTCAGTTGTTGGCTAAGCATGACGGAGTTGTAGATTTCGATGAGGTTAAAACGGTTTCAGGTAAAGACAATAATGGCGATGACGCCGAGATTGTTGTTGGACGTTCTGGTGAAATTAAAATACTAGATCCAAAATCTAAAGAGGTGTTATTTATAAATAACATTCCTTACGGTTCGTTCCTTTATGTAAAGGAGAAAGCGAAGATTAAGAAAGATACTAAGATTTGTTCTTGGGATCCGTATAACGCAGTTATTCTTTCTGACCTTGATGGTAAAGTAGAATTTGTAGACTTGATTGAAGGTATTTCGTATACCGTTGAGATGGATGAAGCTACAGGTTATAAAGAGAAAGTAGTAACTGATAGTAGAGATAAGAAAATCAACCCGGCTATCCATATTATTGGTAAGAAAGGTGAAATTCTTAAGGAACTAAACGTACCAGTGGGTGCTCACCTTTCTGTAGAGGAAGGTAAAAAAGTAGTGGCAGGTACTATTATCGCTAAGATTCCTAGAGTTGTTGGTAAAACAAGTGATATTACTGGTGGTCTACCTAGGGTAACTGAGCTATTTGAAGCTCGTAATCCTTCAAATCCAGCTGTAGTTTCTGAGATAGATGGTGTTGTAACATACGGAGGTATAAAGAGAGGTAATCGTGAGGTTACTATTGAATCGAAAGAAGGTATTTCTAAAAAGTATCTTATCTCATTATCGAAACACATCCTTGTTCAAGACGGTGACTTTGTAAGAGCAGGTACTCCATTATCAGATGGTGCAATTACTCCTCAAGATATCTTATCTATTGAAGGTATTAGTGCTGTTCAGAACTACATTGTAAACGGTATCCAAGAGGTATATAGATTACAAGGTGTAAAAATCAACGATAAGCATATTGAAGTAATCATTAAACAAATGATGCAGAAAGTATCAGTTGTTGAGCCAGGTGACACTAAATTCTTAGAAGGTAGAGCTGTGAACAAGCTAGACTTCAAAGAAGAGAATGATAACTTATACGACAAACGTGTAGTTGTTGAACCAGGTGATTCAAACGACGTTAAAGCTGGTCAAATATTAAGTTTAAGAAAACTAAGAGATTTAAATTCATCACTTAGAAGAAAAGACTTAAAACCAATTGAGGTTAGAGATGCAATTACTGCAACATCTAAACCACTATTGATGGGTATCACTAAAGCATCGTTAGGAACATATAGCTTCATGTCAGCTGCATCTTTCCAAGAGACAACAAAAGTGTTAAACGAAGCAGCAATTGCTGGTAAGGTTGATCACATGCTTGGTCTAAAGGAAAATGTAATTGTTGGACACTTAATTCCAGCGGGTACCGGACATAGAACGTATGAAAACTTGGTTGTTGGTTCTCAAGAAGAATTCGATTTGCTTAAAGCAGCAAGAGAAGAAGTTGAGGCTGATAACGAGGTAGAAGCGTCTAACTAAGTTTTAAAAATTAAATTTAATATAAGAGCGGCTAATTTTATTAGCCGCTCTTTTTTTTTATACATTTGAATTATGGCAGAAGATCAAAAAAAAGGAAATCAAATTGACATCGAACTTTCTGAAGAAGTTGCTGATGGTATATATAGTAATTTAGCAATTATTTCGCATTCAAATTCTGAATTTGTAATAGACTTTATTCGAATGCTTCCTGGTATTCCTAAAGCAAAAGTTAAAAGCAGAATATTATTAAGTCCACAGCATGCAAAAAGACTGCACATGGCTTTAAATGATAATTTAGCAAAGTTTGAGAATATGTTTGGGGAAATTGAGCTTCAAGAAAGTGCTCCGCAATTTCCTCCTATGAACTTTGGACCTACGGGCGAAGCGTAGGATCAACGATCTCCATTCGTTTTTCAATAATCTTAGCAATTCTTCTGTAATCGGGTTCCACTTGATAAAGGGCCTTCTTAATTTCTTTAGATTCAAGTAGAAGTGCCTCAATATCCATTTCTTCTTTTTTGAAATATTCTTTGAATTCTTCTTTTGAAATGTTTCCTTCTTCGAGGTCAAGTCTTAGATTCTTGATTTGTTCTTCAAGTTCATTTTGCTCTTTTGTAGAATGGGTGAAGGAAGTGATGTTTTTCGTATAAATCTTTCGTATTACATCAAACTTGGAAAGCTGCTGACTAAATTCAAGAGAAATAGTATCTCCAGCTTCTGTCTTATAGTAGCTTAAATCTTTCTCCATTTCTTTGAGTCTCAATTTAAAAGGTTCAATATCGATATTAAGGTTTTCTTGATTCTCAACTAGTTTAGTTTCAAGCTCATTTAATCGATTCAATTCTTCAATATTTCCACCGGAACATCCAGTAAATAATACAGTTAATGTGGCTATTACGAATGCGTTTAATCTTGATTTATTGAAATAGATTATATTTTTGTTCATATTAATGGCAAATAAAACATCATCTAGCATTAAAAAAATAAAGAGACTTATTTTTTTAAAAGATGTTTTTGTAGTTGCATTAAGTGCATATGGTGGGCCAAATATGCACATGGCATTATATCAAAAACGATTAGTTGAGGAAAAGAATTATTTAAGTAATGAAGAGTTGCTCGAATTATATTCTCTCTGCCAAATGTTACCAGGGCCATCATCAACCCAAACTTTAACAAGTATTGGATATAAGATTGGAGGACCGTTTTTAGCTTTTTTGACCTTATTGGTGTGGATTCTACCAGCTTTTATCATGCTTACCTTAGTCGCAATTTTTATAGGTGTTTACCAAGACACCATGCTTAATTATTTGCGATATGTTCAACCAGTAGCGGTTGCATTTGTACTGGTAGCCGGAATTAAAATGTTGAATAAAGCTGTAAAGAATAGACAAGGATACTTGCTTGCAGCAATGGCCTTTATTGTTGTAGCCCTGCTTAGACATCCACTTGACACATTAGTGAATATGAAAACACCATGGATGTTTCCTGTTGTACTTCTTCTAGGTGGTTTATTTTCCTATTTTGATTTCAAGGGTAAAGTGGAGAAGTATCAACCTATAACAATTAAATTTCCATGGAGATATTTAGTGGCATTTATAGCTGTTTTTGTATTAGCTGGAATAGTTGGTACCATTAGCTCTAATCGAGTAATTCTTTTATTTGAGAACTGCTATCGTTTTGGTAGTTTGGTTTTTGGAGGAGGGAATGTACTTATTCCGATGATGCTTGAGCAATTTGTGCATCACAACGGGTACATGACATCGGAAGAGTTTATAAATGGGGTAGGACTGGTTCAAGCAATTCCAGGACCTATATTTACCATCGCTAGTTATACTGGAGCAACGGCAATGAAAGGATATGGTATATTAGCTCAGATGTTTGGTAGCTTGAGTAGTACCTTAGGTATCTTCTTACCCGGATCATTGCTTATTTTCTTTGTATATCCAATTTGGAAACAGATCAAAACCCATCCAATTGTGGTTAAAGCACTTCCAGGAGTTATTGCAGCTTCTTGTGGTTTGGTAATTGCTGCGGCGTACTTAATGTTTCTCCCTGTAGGTTTAAATTGGGTTGAAGAAGGAAGTTTCTATTTTACTAATTTGGAAAGTTCAAATGCTATCAATTATTTGGAAATAGCCATTATTGCTGTAGTTGGAGTACTGCTCTTCAAAACAAAACTTAAATCACCTTGGTATATTGTAGTAGCGATACTTTGCGGTGTAATAATCTAGCTGATTCCTGCCCGTTCTACAGTTCTATCAATTTTAGCAAGCATTCCTTGCAGTGCTTTACCTGGTCCAACTTCAGTAAAACTTGTTGCTCCATCAGTAATCATGTTTTGAACTGATTGATTCCATTTTACAGAAGATGTAAGCTGAGCAATTAGATTTTTCTTTATGGTATCTGGATTCGTTTCGCCTTTTGTAGAGACATTTTGATAGATAGGGCAACTAGGTGTATTGAAACTTGTTGCTTCAATTGCCTTTGCAAGCTCTTCTCTAGCAGGTTCCATTAGTGGAGAGTGAAATGCTCCTCCAACAGGAAGTTTTAGTGCTCTACGAGCTCCTTTTTCCGTTAAAAGTTCGCATGCCTTGTCAATTCCTTCATTACTACCAGAAATCACCAATTGTCCTGGACAATTGTAATTGGCAGCAACAACTACCTCATCAATTGACTCACAAACTTCTTCCACTACACTATCGTCCAAACCAATTATGGCTGCCATAGTACTCGGATTTATCTCACATGCTTTTTGCATAGCTTCAGCACGTAAGGATACTAATTTAAGTGCATCTTCAAAGTTTAGACAATTACTTGCAACCAAAGCTGAAAATTCACCTAAACTGTGACCTGCAACCATGTCAGGATTAAAATCTTCAATTGTTTTAGCCAAAATAGCAGAATGAAGAAAAATGGCTGGCTGGGTAATGTTTGTTTGCTTTAAACCTTCGTCTGTGCCACTAAACATTTCATCCGTAATTCTGAAACCTAAAATATCATTTGCTCTTTCAAATAGTGCTTTTGCAACTTCATTGCTATCATACAATTCTTTGCCCATGCCAACAAATTGAGCTCCTTGTCCTGGAAAAATATATGCTTTCATCTTATTTAATTATTGTTTGATCTCTACCTGGTCCAACAGAAATAATGCTGATTGGAGTATTTATTTGCTCTTCTATTGAGCTTATGTAGTTCTTAAATGTTTGAGGAAGTGCCTCATGTGTTTTAATTTGAGTTATATCTTCTTGCCATCCTGGATGTGCCTGATAAACAGATTTGAAGTTGTCTACATTAAGGTCGAAAGGAACCTCATTGGTTTCCATGATATCACCTTTGTAGCTTGTACCTACCATTACTTCATCAATTCCACTAAGGCAATCTGCTTTCATCATACATAGTTCGTCAACTCCACTCAACATTATGGCATATTTTAATGCTACTAAATCTAACCAACCAGTTCTTCTTGGTCTGCCTGTAGTTGCTCCAAACTCTTTTCCTACTTTTCGAATATGTTCTCCCATATCGTCATGCAACTCGGAAGGGAATGGTCCGCTTCCTACACGCGTGCAATAAGCTTTAAATATTCCTTTTACTTTATTAATATGTTTAGGAGCAATACCTAATCCAGTGGATACCCCACCTACGGTAGTGTTGCTTGATGTTACAAAAGGATATGAACCAAAATCAATATCGAGCATACTGCCTTGAGCACCTTCTGCAAGAACATTGCTTCCATTTGTAATGTGCTCATTTACAAGATATTCGCTATTGACAAACTTAAATTTTCTTAATCGTTCAACGGCTGTAAAGAATTCTTCTTCCATTGCATCAAGATCAAAGTCTGTAAATCCAAATTGTTCCACAAGTTGCAACGAACGTTTTTTCTTTTCGTGATAATTAGCTTCAAAATTTGGTGAAAATAATTCGCCGATTCTTAATCCAC
>JABDQY010000287.1 GCA_013042025.1 Bacteroidia bacterium | reverse complement strand
CAACTGTACAGTTTTATCTTTGCACTAACACAAAAAACGAAAATAAAATGTCAGTACTAGTAGGAAGAAAAGCTCCAAAATTTAATTCAGGAGCAGTAATTAATGGAAATGAAATAATTGAGAATTTCTCATTAGAGCAATATGAAGGAAACAGCTATGTTATGTTTTTCTTTTATCCAAAGGATTTCACATTTGTATGTCCAACAGAACTTCACGCTTTTCAAGCAAAATTAGCTGATTTTGAAGCAAGAGGCTGTAAAGTGGTAGCATGTTCTACCGACACTGAAGAAAGCCACTGGGGTTGGTTACAAATGCCTAAAGGAAAAGGTGGCATTGAAGGAGTTAAATATCCAATTGTTGCAGATACAAGCAAAACAATCAGCATGAACTATGGTGTATTGGCTGGAGATTATGACTACAACGATGAAGGTGATATGACTGCAACAGGTCCTATGATTGCTTATAGAGGTTTGTTCTTAATTGATAAAAATGGTGTTGTTAGACATCAATTGGTAAATGATTTACCTCTTGGTAGAAATGTAGACGAAGCTCTAAGAATGTTAGACGCACTAATACACTTGGAAACTCACGGAGAAGTATGTCCTGCAAATTGGGTACAAGGTGAAGATGCAATGAACGCTACATTTGAAGGTGTTGCAGACTATTTATCAGCTCACTAAAAAAATAACCGAAAGGCACATCTAATAAAATTAAGCTCGGCAGAAATGTCGAGCTTTTTTTGTACATTTTTTTATATTTTTTTGGATTCGTTTATAGACAAATCCGTTCAATTCAATTTGAAAAGCGTTGCAAACTTTAGCCTCTCAGGTTTTCGTACAGTTTTTGAATCTAAGTTTCTATGAAACTTGCCATCCTCGCCCTCCTCCCCTTTTTCTTTACACCGTTATACTCTTCAGCGAAAAAAGCTCCAATAGCATCTATTCAATTTTCTAAAGATACCTGCGACCTTATAGCTTCAGATTATTTCCGATTTGGATTTATTATTACAAGACAAGATAGCACAGTTTCAAGAACTAGTGGATTCTTAAATGGTGGATTCCCCTGGAGAAAACTATATATAAAATCGAATCAGGGTCATATGATTTATAACGGAAAATTTCATTTTCACAGAGAAGCCGTATATCGTAATAACAATCAAATAACCATTTTTATTCAACTTACTGAAGGCAAAATCAGCTATTTTGATACTGTTAATCTTAAGCTTCCAACCATACTCGACATATCGCTTGATACCGACAGTATTGTACCATATACATCATACAATAAAAGCCTCAAAGTCGCCATGGACAATGGACGGGTCTATCATCTCACAAACAAATCAATGCATCCAGGTTTGATTTTCAGTGATTTCAAACTTCACATTCCTGAAAATCTCAATGATAATGGTAGCCACTTCAGTTATTCTCCAAAAAATTTGTCATCATTAAAAAAAATCAATCTTGTTTTAATTAATAAAAAACTATCCTATAGCTCGTTGATTTCATTGCACGTAGCCACAGTTGAAAAACTATCAATCAATGGAAATGGTTCAAACGGAATTGATGGAAGTGATGGTTCGGATGGTTATGATGGAGATGACGGAGAAGACGGGTCAGGAGGTGACGATGGATACGACGGAAGCAATGGACAAAATGGTAACGCCATAGAAGTATTGGTCAGAAATATATCTCAAGACAAGATTCAATTAATTGTATTTTATCAAGATCAAGAGATAACCTATTACCTTTCTAAAAATGCACTAATCAATATACAAGCAAATGGAGGTATTGGTGGTGATGGAGGCACAGGAGGTGACGGTGGAGACGGCGGAGGACCAAACGACTTAGGAGTATGTGGAAGTGATGGTTCGGATGGCAGTGATGGCTGCGGAGGTAATGGTGGAAACGGAGGTAATATTAAGATATTTACCGATATGAGCATCAAGCAAACTGCCTACATTTTTACTATTAAAAACAATGGTGGATCTGGTGGCAGCGGTTATTCTGCTGGTGAAGTAGGGAAAAAAGGAATGATAGAATTTACTGTGTTGAGCTCAAAGGAAATAGAAAAATTATTTAACGATTACGAGACAAATTAGAAGCAAAAACTTATTTCTTCTTTAACGTTATTTTAATTTCTTCTTGTGCCGTGTTTGGAGACACTTTAATGTAACCAGTTTCGTAACCGATGAATTCTACTAAGAAAGTCTTTGTTTGATTCTCAACTTTCAATTTTCCTTCTCCGTCAAAATCAGTGAAATGAACTTCGTTTGCTTGTACCTCAATTAGTTTAACTCCAATTAGTGGTTCCTTGTTTTCATCAACAACCTTTACTTTAATAGGGTTGTTTGCCGCTACAAGAAGCGTAAGGCATAACATTACTGTTGAAAGTATCAATTTCACACTGCAAGACTAACCAACGTATGTTATCCGATTGTTAAGCCAATACTAAAAAATGTCATTAGCAAATAAATGTAAATTCGCATTCAATGAAATACCTAATAGTTCTCGCGGTTTTAGTCTCAGCATGCACCACTTCTTCAGAACAATCATTCAATAAATTCTCGGATGAAAAACTAATCCATATTTATGAATTGCAAGATAATCGGGATGCTAAAGCTTTGATCCCTTTTTTAAAAGCAAAGAAAGAGGCACATCGTGTTGCAGCTGCACTTGCATTTGCAAGCATTCAAGATTCGATAGCTATCCCCTATCTAAATCAGATGCTGCAGATTGACCAAGACGAATTACCTCGAAGAGCTGCTGCCCTTGCCTTGGGACAAATAAGACACCCAAAAGCCCTTGGAATATTGCGTTCTGCATTTGACGCAGAGTTTTCTAAACTCAACCAACGTTATATTTTAGAAGCTATTGGCAAGTGTGGAGACTCTAGCACTATTCAACTTTTTGAGAGCACCGTTTATACCGATTCCCTTTTATCTGTTGGCTGGACCTATGGTGTTTTTAGATTAAGTCAAAAAGGACTTAATAGCGAGAAATTAAAAGCAAGAATGCTAGAATTCATAGGTTCTGAGGTTAACCTTCAAGAGAAAATGTTGGCTTCTCATTACCTCTATCGGTATTATCGGGTTAATCCAGATTTGGATAAACAAGAAATTAAAGATTTAGTAAACACTAAAAATGCTTCAGAAGTAAGAGAACGATTAAATTTAATTCTGGAGGATTCTGAAGCCAGAAAATCAGAAGAGTTTAATCGACCATGGTTAACTGCTTATTCAGCTTCAAACGACTATGAAAAAGCATTAAAAATTGAACATTTAGATGAGAATTTTGGCAATCCTTCTACCTTTCTGTATACCATAAGTTTGCGAGATACAACTCCGCATATCATCCGCAATGCGGCATATTCAAAATATTTAAAACTGTATCCAAACAAAAAGTGGAACATGGTTCTCAAAGGTTTACAGTCTGGAGACATGGCACTGCAAAGTCTCGCATGTTATGAAATTCATGCATTGGGTCAACCAAAATATGGTACTGAGTTCAATAAAGTTAGAAACGATTTATTGAGTGAGTTGCAGAAAATAAAAACGAGCCTAACTCTTCCAGGAGAAGCTGAAACGTTCATTGATGTTTGTAAGGCAATTGACAAATTAGGTGGTGATAAATTTGAAGGTTACCAACCCGAATTTAACCATCCTATTGATTGGGATTTCGTGAAAATGATTCCAGATAACCAAATAGTAACAATTTCCACGAGCAAAGGAGATATTGAGCTGCGATGTTTTGTAAATGATGCTCCGGGCACTGTTGCCAATTTTCTGCATCTGGTTGATAGCGGTTATTATGATAACAAATTTTTCCATCGCGTTGTACCTCAATTTGTGATTCAAGGAGGCTGCCCTCGTGGAGATGGTTGGGGTGGATTAAACTGGACCCAACGAAGTGAATTTTCCAATTATCAAACATATGAAACTGGAACTGTAGGAATTGCTTCCTCTGGGCTTGATACAGAAGGTGTTCAATTTTTTATAACCCATTGTCCTACCCCACATTTAGATGGCAGGTATACAATTTTTGCTCGAGTAATTGAAGGAATGGATGTTGTGAACAAAATAGAAGTTGGAGATAAAATACTTTCCATTAGACGTAGTGATTCTAGAAGCAATTAAAACTGGTTCATAATAATCTCATTGTAAAAAAATCTGTTTTAATTGAAATTCTTCCTTACTGTTCCAATAAATTTTACCTTTGAGACGTTTACCTCACAATGCGAATTCTTACCTTCTTAAGCATCTTATTAATTGGGCATCTATCCTTTGCTCAAATTGGTGGAACAAGTGCATTTACATTTGCCTTGATTGAGAATAGTGCGAAGCATACTGCACTAGGTGGTAGCTCCATAGCAAATACTGATAATGATCCCGCTTCTGGATTTCAAAACCCAGCATTAATTCATGATGGAATGCATAAAACTGCTTCCCTTTCATATGCAAATTACTTAGCCGATCTAAACTATGGTTTTGGT
>JABDQY010000282.1 GCA_013042025.1 Bacteroidia bacterium | reverse complement strand
ACTTAAGCTGGCGTACGTTCCATTTGCGAGCATTCCGTGCAATGCATGTCCAAATTCATGAAACAAAGTTGTAACCTCATTAAACGTAAGGAGAGAAGGTTTACTGTCACTTGGCTTTGTGAAATTACAAACAATGCTTACATGTGGTCGTTGGTCTTTTCCTTCTTTTATCTTTTGACTTCTAAAGCTGGTCATCCATGCCCCTTGTCGTTTACCTGCTCGAGGAAAAAAGTCAGCATAGAATATCGCAAGATGTTTATCGTTTTCATCTTTAACTTCATACGTTACAACGTCCTCATGATACACATCGATATCATTTTTTTTATGAAAAGAGATCCCGAAAAGTTTATTAGCCGTTAAGAAAACACCATCTACCACTTTCTCAAGTTGAAAGTAGGGACGAAGTAATTCATCATCGATATCAAATTTCTCCTTTTTTAGTTTTTCAGCATAGTAACTGGAATCCCATTTTTGCAATGTGTCAATTCCATCTAGTTTGTTTGCATACGCAGTTAACTCGTCAAACTCTTTTTTTGCGAACGGCATCGCCTTTTCTTGAATTGTATTCAGAAATTCATAGACCTTAGTTGGTGATTTAGCCATTCGTTCTTCAAGGACATATGCTGCGTGGTTTTCAAAACCTAGGAGTTTAGCACGCTCAGATCTTAATCGAACTAGGTTTCTTATAGTTTCTTCATTGTTGTTTTCATTTTGAGCAAATGCTTTAGAGCCGAATGCCTTATACAGTTTTTCCCTTAAATATCTGCGTGTGCTATACGTCATAAAAGGAATATAACTTGGGTAGTCCAATGTAATAACAAATCCCTCCAAGTCTTTGCTTTTTGCAGCAGCTGCAGCAGCTTCCTTAATTCCTTCCGGTAATCCATTCAAATCATCCTCTTCGGTCAAGTGCATTTGAAATGCATTGCTTTCCTTCAATACATGCTCTCCAAAAGTGAGCGACAGTTTAGAAAGTTCATTGTCGATACCACGTAACCGTTCTTGATCTGATTCGTTTAGGTTAGCTCCGTTTCGTGCAAAGCTTTTGTAAGTATTTTCTAGCAGCTTTTTTTGCTCAGGTGTTAAGTCTAAATCTTTTTGGTTATAGATGGTTTGAACTTTCTCAAATAAACCAGCATTTAGCATAATGTTATTTCCATGGGCACTGAGCAATGGAGATATCTCTTGAGCCAATGCTTGCATCTCTGGATTGGTTTCTGCCGAATTAAGATTAAAAAAAGCAGAAGTAACTTTTGTAAGCAGTTCACCACTATTTTCAAGTGCTTCAATCACATTATTGAAGTTTGGCGATTTTTGGTCTGCTACAATTGCATCAATTTCAGCTTGTGCATCAGATATGCCTTTTTCAATTGCAGGTTTATAGTGTTCAATTGAAATTTTACTAAATGGTATGGTACCAAATGGAGTAGTATAGGATGTGTAAAATGGATTCATTTTGTTAGGGCAAATTTAGAATTGTTGCAATTCATTTAGGATCAGTTAGACTATACTTACCGACAAATTTTCATCTATTGAAGTAAAAATTTTTTGAATTTGCGACATAATGACTTGAAAATAAATTCGTTAGAGATATATTAAGCCAGAATGACTTGAATTCAGATTTGGATAAGAAATTGCGAATAGTTGAATTGATTGGAAGTTAGATATAAGTTTATATCAATCTCATATCACACATTCCAAGACAATAAAAGAACAAGAACATGGATACTAAAAATTTTACAATTAAAAGTCAAGAAGCCATACAGAAAGCTCAGGAGCTTGCCATGATTGGCCAGCAACAAGCTATTGAAACAGGCCATATTTTAAAAGCACTATTTGTAGTTGATGAAGATATTATTTCATATGCAATAAAGAAAGTAAATGCGAATAACCAACGAATAGAGCAGGCGTTAGAAAGTGTGCTAACCAGTTACCCAAAAGTTTCCGGAGCAGGAAATCAATATTTGAGCAATGGTGCTCAACAAACATTGGTTAAGTCAAATACTTATTTGAAAGAATTTGATGACGAGTTTGTTACCATAGAGCATATTTTTCTTGCCTTATTAAATGGTAAAGATCAGATAGCTAATCTACTAAAAGATGCAGGTGTTGGATCCAAAGATGTAATTAAAGCGTTTAAAGAGTTACGAGGTGGAAGTAGAGCAACAAGCTCAAGTGCCGAAGGGCAATACAATTCGCTAAACAAATACGCACGAAATCTTAATCAACTGGCAAAAAGTGGTAAACTAGATCCGGTAATAGGTAGAGATGAAGAAATTCGAAGGTTGCTACAAATATTATCGAGACGAACGAAGAACAATCCAATTTTAATTGGGGAACCTGGAGTAGGTAAAACTGCGATTGCTGAAGGTCTTGCACATCGTGTAATTAGTGGAGACGTTCCAGAAAACTTAAAATCAAAACAGATTTATAGTTTAGACATGGGAAGTCTTATTGCAGGTGCGAAGTACAAAGGAGAATTTGAAGAACGGTTGAAAGCAGTAGTAAAAGAAGTAACTTCTGCAGATGGAGAAATTGTATTGTTTATCGATGAGATTCATACACTGGTTGGTGCAGGAGCAAGTGGGGAAGGAGCAATGGATGCAGCCAATATTTTGAAACCAGCATTAGCTAGAGGTGAATTAAAAGCAATAGGAGCGACCACGTTAGCTGAATATCAGAAGTATATTGAGAAAGACAAGGCTTTGGAGCGAAGATTTCAAAGTGTTTTAGTTGATGAGCCAGATGCTGAAGATGCAATTTCTATATTACGTGGAATTAAGGAAAAATATGAGGTGCATCATAAGGTGCGGATAAAGGATGAAGCAGTTATTGCTGCTGTAGAGTTGTCTCAACGCTACATATCTGATCGATTTTTGCCAGATAAGGCTATCGACTTAATGGATGAGGCTGCTGCAAAATTACGCTTGGAAATAGATTCAGTACCAGAGGAATTGGATGAAATAGAACGTAAGATAATGCAGCTTGAAATTGAGCGAGAAGCTATCAAGCGAGAGAAAGATGAAAAGAAACTTGCTGTTTTAAATGAAGATATAGCAAACCTGTCTGAAGATCGGAATCAGCTTAAAGCTAAATGGCAAGAAGAAAAAGCAGTAGTAGACGGAATTCAGCAAAAAAAGAAAGAGATTGAAAACTATCGTCAAGAAGCGGATGTCGCTGAACGTGCCGGTGACTTTGGTAAAGTTGCTGAAATTAGATACGGTAAAATTAAAGGTGCAGAGGAAGAATTAGAGAAACTGAAAATTGAACTTCATGAGAAGCAAGAAAACAGTTCTTTAGTGAAAGAGGAGGTTACAAGTGAGGATATTGCAGAGGTAATTAGCAAGTGGACTGGAGTGCCGGTTCAAAGTATGCTGCAAAGTGAACGAGAGAAATTATTGAATCTAGAAGAAGAACTACACAAACGTGTAGTTGGACAAGATGAAGCAATAGTTGCGATTTCTGATGCGATTCGAAGAAGTAGAGCTGGGTTATCTGATCCTAAAAAACCAATTGGGTCGTTTATTTTCCTTGGAACAACAGGAGTAGGTAAAACAGAACTGGCTAAAGCATTAGCAGGATATCTTTTCAATAAAGAAGATTCCATGGTTAGAATTGATATGAGTGAATATCAAGAGAAGCATACAGTAAGCAGGTTAATTGGAGCCCCTCCAGGATACGTTGGGTACGATGAGGGAGGTCAGTTAACTGAAGCTGTAAGGCGTAAACCTTATTCAGTCATTCTTTTAGATGAAATTGAAAAAGCACACCCTGATGTCTTCAATATATTGCTGCAAGTCTTGGACGATGGACGTTTAACGGATAACAAGGGAAGAACGGCGAACTTCAAAAACACAATAGTAATTATGACGAGTAATATTGGGTCTCATCTAATTCAAGAACGATTTTCTGAGATAAGTGATTCTAATAGAGACGAAATTGAAGCAAAAACCAAGGTAGATGTGTTTGAATTGCTGAAAAAATCAATACGACCAGAATTCTTGAACAGAATAGACGAAATAATGATGTTTAAGCCACTTACTCGAGAAAACATTAGAGGCATTGTAGATATACAATTCAAAGTGCTACAAGACATGTT
>JABDQY010000277.1 GCA_013042025.1 Bacteroidia bacterium | reverse complement strand
GCGGTTGGGAGCTTAACTACCAAGACCTCGATTGATAATATTGAAAAAGTAGGTAAGCAAACTGAGAAGAAAGTTAAGAAATACATCAGCAATAGGACCTATAGCGATCGTCAGGCAAACTTTAGTACTGATAAGGACATTAGAGGTATGAGAACCTTTGATGCGTTAAAAGAAGTGGACGAATGGATTGATTCGGCTTTGATTTTAGGTGTAAGTAAGCTTCGACTGTTACATGGAAAGGGTAATGGAATCTTAAAAATGGAAGTAAGAAGACACTTGAAACCAAATCCAGCCATATTAAGTATTGAGTATGAGCGAGTGGATTTGGGTGGAGAAGGAATTAGTATCATAGAGTTACGCTAACGTGCCGTTAATACTCGTTCCATATCTTGTAGGTTTTTTCCTACCTATAGTTTCCTATAATGTTTATGCAATTACAAAGTTTGTTAAAACGAAGCTTAGCAGCAATCCAGATTTAGCTTCATTCCCAAAGTACAAAATACTGGTATGGAAAATACATCGATTGATGATGTCGGTAAATCCATATTACGTGGGGTTGTCTAAAGTTGGAAGAATGAAGTTTATTTCACGGTTAATCTACCTTATTGTTCAAAAGCGATTTGAAGGACGAGAAGGAGAGGTGGTCACTCTTGAAAAAAAAATTATTATTCTTGGAGCGTTGGTGCAATTGACATTCGGTCTCGACAAGTTCACTGTTAAAAAATTCGGTTTTATTGCATTGTATCCTACAATATTCTATTCTAGAATTGTAAAAGGTAAAGTAAAGGGACTTACAGTAAGCAATGGAATTCTCTTGTTAAGTTGGACAGATGCGTTTCAAGGATTTCACAATTCCAATGACAATTTAAACTTAGCCTTGCATGAATGGTCTCATGCATTAATAATTGATCATAAAAACGATGATATTCATTGGTTGTATTCTACATTAAATAAGCACCTAAAAAAAATGGATAAGTTCTATAAAGAAATGAAGAAATTTAAAGAGGAACGTTCGTACTTGCGTGATTATGCCTTAACAAATACGCATGAGTTTTTTGCAGTATGTGTTGAACATTTTTTCGAGACTCCAGAGGATTTTTATCAGAATCATAAAGATATTTTTTACGTACTTTGTAGAATCTTAAACCAGAACCCCTTGAGTAGAGAAAAAGACTATAAACTATAATGAAACAATTGTTTAAATACGGCGATACTAAAGAATTCTACAAAACAGTAGGGAAGAAGGATGCAGCCTCATTTAATGGAGTAATGGTACATCCATACTATAGTACGTATGCAGTTGCTAGGGATGCGGAATGGACCAGTAGGTTGTTTGTTTTGGATATGAAGGAGGCTGAAGAGGAAGGAATTGGCACCTTCGTAAATGTTAAGCATGTATCACCAGCTAAAATTGGAGATAGCGTACGTTTTATTGCAACAATAAAAAGTGTACGTGATAACGAAGTGATATGTACAATAACTGCCAAAGTAGGGATGCGACTCATAGCATCAATTGAAACCGGTCAAAAAATATTGGATCAAGATGAGCTTGATGCATTAGAAAGAATTGCAAACAGTGTCTAAGAAAAAACAACGAGCAAATAGCATTACGAAGAATAAGAAAGCATATTATGAATATGCCATCGAAGATGTATTTGAAGCTGGTATTTCATTAACGGGTCCTGAAATTAAGTCGATTCGCGATAAAAAAGTAAGCATTTCAGAGGCATATTGTTTTTTCAATGAACAAGGAATATTCATGATAAAAGGAATGCGTATTGCAGAGTTTAAAAACGCTGGTTATGCTCCTCAGAATCCAGATAGAGAGAAATTGCTGCTTCTAAACAAAACGGAATTAAAGAAAATACGCAATAAGCTTAGAGATCAAGGCAACACAGTGATTCCAATTGAGGTATTTATCAACGACAAAGGTTATGCTAAGGTTGAAATTGGAATTGGAAGGGGAAAGAAAATGCACGATAAACGTGATTCATTGAAGGACAAAGATGTTCAACGAGAGATTGATAAGTATGTGTAAGCTTTAATCTAGAATTTTCAATTATCTAGTTTTAGTCTTTTCTTCATATTTCAGGAACAATGTAGTGTCTGAAAATCCCCCATTATTTATGAAAGCTTTCATTTCTTCTTTAGACCATTCAGCAATTAAGTAGTTGGTGTAATCTTCATGTAGAATTTTGAATTTTTTGTTTTTAATGAGGTCTTTTTTTGACAAGTCGCGAATAACTACTCCACTTTTATTTCGCGTATCAATAAACTTCACATGCCACCAGTCGTTCATTCTTCCATGTTTTATATTCAGGATATATCCGTAGCTAAACTTTCGGAGAAAAGCATTCTGTCCTAATTCAACGAGGTCTATCTCTAACACATTATAGATTACCGAATCATTTTGAATTCTGTATTCGTATCCACCATCTAAATCTCCATTAGAAATAGTGTAAACCTTATTTTTAAGAAATAAAATAGTAGAGTCTGATTCCATTTCCTTTTTCGATTCCTTTAACTGGTATTTGGT
>JABDQY010000273.1 GCA_013042025.1 Bacteroidia bacterium | reverse complement strand
CTGCCAATACTGACTTACGGCAAAGCTTCTCTCAATTATCCAAGTCGTTAGATTCAGTAATTTGTGTGGAAAGTTTTGGAATGCAAGGATATTTTTCAGCGATGAAACATGCTAAGCTTTTATTAGGAAATACTTCTAGTGGAATTACGGAAGCAGCAAGCTTTGGTAAGTATGTGGTTAATCTTGGAGATAGGCAAAAAGGTAGAACTAGAAGTGAAAATGTAGTTGATTGTGAAATAGAATCAAAAAGAATAATTGATACAGTTAATAAGACCTATCAACTGGGAGATTTTAAAGGTGAGAATGTATTTAGCCAAAAAAATGGTGCAGCTCTAGTAATTGATTTTTTAAAACAACTATGAATAGTATTCAAAACCATATAATTAACACTAGAACAACGGTAAAAGATGTATTAAAGAGGCTCGACGTATTGGCATCGGATGCAATTTTGTTTTTAGTTGATGATGAGGAAAAGCTAATTGGGTCTCTTACAGATGGAGATATTCGACGTGGATTAATAAACGATTTAGACCTTGAGAGTAACATTTCAGACTTTGTACAAGGTAGTCCTAAGTATTTTCGTCAAAACGAGTTTTCATTGGAAGAAATGAAAACTTGGAGAGATAATTTTTATCGAATAATTCCTGTTTTAGACAGTGGTGATAGAATCATCGACATAGTGAATTTTCGTCTCCAAAAATCTTATTTACCGATAGACGGTGTTATAATGGCTGGCGGTAAAGGA
Source organism: Bacteroidia bacterium (assembly GCA_013042025.1). Taxonomy (GTDB): domain Bacteria; phylum Bacteroidota; class Bacteroidia; order NS11-12g; family UBA9320; genus UBA9320. Next base: position 4,097 of record JABDQY010000273.1, on the reverse strand, counting down.
AGCAGACTAATGCCTCTTACGGAGAATCTTCCAAAACCTCTAATTAAGGTAGGAGAGAAACCAATTATTGAATACAACATCGATAGATTGAAAAGTTATGGGATCAAAAATCAGGCAATAACAATTAATTATCTCGGAGATCAAATCATTGAAGCATTTGGAGATGGTTCATCGAAGGGAATTAAGTTGAACTATACGAAAGAAAGTTTACCCATGGGAACAATGGGTGCTTTAACACTGGTTGAGAATTTGACCAACGATTACATCTTAGTTATGAATTCTGATTTATTAACTGATATTGATTATGAAGATTTCTTTCAAGAATTGATTTCTAAGAATGGTGATTTGGCTGTGGCCACAACTACTCACGAGGTACAAATTCCTTATGGGATAATTGAATCTGAAGATGATTATATCACAGATATAAAGGAAAAACCAACCTATACTTATTATTCAAACGCCGGGATTTACTTATTTAAGAAGGAGCTGATAAGTCATATTCCACCAGATCAATATTTTGATGCAACTTCATTTATTAATTTGTTGCTTGAAGAAAAGAAAAAAGTTATTCATTATCCTATTCTAGGTTATTGGTTAGACATTGGCAAACATCAAGACTTGGAGAAAGCTCAGCGAGACGTACATCATTTAAAACTATAACATGTTACCACAACACAAACCGTATATTATAGGAGAAACTGCTTTTCATCACGAAGGAGATCTAGATTTTCTTAATAGTTTAATTGCTAAAGGAGAAGAACTAGGATTTGATGCTTTGAAATTTCATGTAACGGTGGATCTAGATGATTACATGGTTGCCAATCACGAAGCAATTGATGTGATTAGACCTTGGTGCTTTAATGAAGAAGAATGGGATAAGATTTTATCAAACATTAAGAAAACGGATATAATCTTACTTTGTAATGATTTGCAATCTATTAAATATGCAAATTCATGTCAATATCCAATTCGAGCTCTTGAAATTCATGCGACCGGTTTAAATGATGTTTTTCTATTAGAAGAGGCATCGAAATTTAAGGGAACTGTAATATTAGGAACCGGTGGTTCTACACTTGATGAAATTGAATTTGCAATTCAATTTCTAATTCAGAATGGACATGATGATATATTCTTGATGCATGGTTTTCAAAATTATCCCACAGATGTAAAAGATATTAAGCTAGAACGGATGGAAAAGCTCCAGGCATTGTTCAATCTACCAATTGGATATGCAGATCATACAGATCCGAATGATAAGAATAATGCTTTTATTAGTTGTTTAGGCATTGCACGTGGATTTAATATCTTAGAAAAACATTTTACAACCAATTTTGGGGAAAAACGAATTGATGCTCAGGCAGCTATTAACGAAAATCAAATTAACCAAATCAAAGAATTGGCAACTATAATCTACAATTCTTTAGGTAGCGATAACCCATTAGAGATGTCAACAGCAGAATTGAAATATGGTAATACAGGGCCGATGAAAAAGGCTATTGTTGCTTCAAAAGATTTGAATGAAGGAGATAAGCTGGCACTTAATGATATTGCGTTTAAGAGAACCAACATCCCTGCTAAACTCAAGCAGAATCAATTGCAGCTCTTGCTTGGATTAACACTTACTAAATCAATTAATAAAGATGAAATTATTGATTTAGAGGCTGTTAACTATGAATTTCAACCGCAAGATATTTCTCAATTTAAAAACACAAAATGAAACTAGGGTTTCTAATAACAGCTCGATTGAAGTCATCACGACTTCCATATAAGTTATTGCTTGACTTAAATGGTAAGCCAATGATAGAACGTGTAATAGAAAGATGTTTGCAAGTAGTAGACCCCTCAAATGTTGTGCTATGTACATCTGAGAATACTCAAGATAATCCGCTTGAAGCGATTGCATTCAGAAGCGGAATTAAATGTTTTAGAGGATCTGAGCAAGATGTTTTAGGAAGATTAAATGAAGCAGCAACTACAAATGAATTTGACTACGTGTTAAATATTACTGGAGAGAATCCTCTATTTGATATTGAAAACGCAATTAAGGCGAAGCAAAAATTAATTGATGCTGATGCAGATTTCGTTTACAGTGAAGGGCTTCCAATAGGCTGCTCAGTTTACGGACTTAAGACCAAAGCGTTGGAAGTTATCTGTCAAATAAAGCAGGAATTGGATACTGAAATTTGGGGTTACTTAATTAATCGTCCAGAAATATTTAAAGTAGAAAAGCTGATTGTTGAAGAAAGTGAACAGCTTAATAATGTACGAATTACAAGCGATTATCCAGCAGATTTTGAGTTGATAAGCCAATTGTTCGCTCACTTTCGGCCAGAAGACATTCCTCCTTATGACGTTATCAAAGAAATACTTATAAATCAACCAAGTTTGCTTGAGATTAACAGTCAATTTAAACAAGCTGATGTGGATGAAGAAATGAAAGGTAGAATTAATGCGTTTTTCAAAACCAAACATCAAGATATTTTGAATCTTAAAGCCTCAATATATAATTAGTAAAGTGAAGGTTTTATTTCTTACTGATTCTCTTGCGTTACCTCGGGATAAACCAGAAAAAGTTGCGTTTACAAACACCTATATTCAATTGTTTAAAAAAGCACATCCTGATGCGGAAGTGCAACAACTATCAATTGGAGGTGCTACAATAAGTGAATTGGTAAAAGCATCAAAATACTATAAGTCTTTCTCACCAGACGTAGTTGTTCTTCAAGCTGGAATTGTAGATTGTGCTCCTAGAGCACTTCGAAAATCAGAACAAAAATTGTTAAAGAGAATCCCTGTAATAGGCAAGATGCTATTGAAAGTAGTTTCATCAAATTCAACGAGATTGAGAAAACTTAGAAAGATTGCATACACCAACCTTGGTAATTTTCACACGTTTAACTTGCGGCTAAAAGAACTATTTAACAAAAGCGAAGTAATAGCAATTTCCATTATGCCTGCAGGCAATGAGTATGAAAAAAGAGTACCTGGAATTACAAGTAACATAATAAGCTATAATCAAGTTTTAAAGGATTGTTTCACTACGGTTGGTGACAAAGCCTCATTGGATATGTTGATGAGCGACTTCCATCATTTAAACAAAGCAGGACATCAATTTATCTTTGAGGAGCTGAATAGAGTGTTGAAATAGAATACCCACTAATCGTGTTAAAAAAGCTTTTTGGACACTCTTTTATTTATGGTTTAGCACCTCAAGTTAGCAAAGTAGCTGGCTTATTTGCTTTACCAATAATTACCCAAGATCTTACTGAATTTGATTTTGGTATGTGGGGACTAATTATAGCCTATGTTGGGGGATTAGATGCCTTAGCTTCTATGGGATTAAATGTTGTATTGTCCAATTCATTTGTTAAAATGAAACATCAATATAAATGGGTGTGGCGTCAGATTTATGGGTTCTTATTATTATGGGCAATTCCCTATTCCTTTTTACTTGGCCTTGTGTTGTGGTTTGTTTTACCAGATTCAGTTGTAGAATATAGATGGACGATTGTACTGCTGGTTGCACTTCCTAAAATATTATTTGGACCTACTTCAACATTGGGCAGATACATGTATCAACTAGACCTTAAACCTTCACCGGTTGCAATTCGTATGGCTATTTCTGGATTGCTCACAGTTGCTCTAAATGTATTTACAATTTCTTACCTAAAAATGGGTTTTATGGGTTGGTTATGGTCCATGTTTATTGTTGCACTGCTAATAAATTTAAGCTACCTATTTCCAGTAAATCTAGTTCATAAAATCACACCAATCTTCAACTTTAAATGGAGAACAATACGTCAAGCAATTAAAGTGGGTGTACCTACAATTCCTCATACGTATGCATCATACCTTTTGAATACATCGGATAGAATAGTTATGGATCAAATGAATGTAACTATTGGTAATTTGGGTATATACAGCTTAAGTGCAAGGTTTGGTAGCTATTTTAGTGCACTGTCTACAGCCATTAACCGAGCTATAAGTCCAATGATGTTAAAAAATTATGCTAATGATGAGGAATGGAAGGCTAGAGATATGATTTTTGCTTTTCAAATTATCATGTTGGTAAGCACCTTTCTTTACAGCATTTGGTC